>JAEZGT010000260.1 GCA_023416875.1 Pseudomonadota bacterium | reverse complement strand
TAAGGTCGACGATGAATTGTTGCGGGGTGCCTGAGTTGGTGATTTGAAATGCCGGTTTGAAATTAGGCGACGAGATTTTGATTTGCAGTTCTGCCAGAAGAGTATTAACCGTTGATAGATCCCTGTTGATTAATCGGGTTGGGCTGACATGGGGGCTGCAGGTGCTGGCGCTGGATATACGAATCATAAGTCCTCTCCTTTGGACGAATTTAATGGGGCTCCGCACTTTAGCACAGCCGCCCGAAGGCGGCTGACTTTCTGAGGAAAGTGGCGTTATTCGGGTATGAGAATTGGCCGGGATTCATAGGTTTGTACGTGGCAAATACCGGAGCGCACAAACAGGTCGGCAATGCTGAAGGGCTGATACCCGGGCATCTCCACATGCAGATCCATGACACCGCTGACCTCATAGGGGCCGACAAAGACGCAGGGTTTGCCGTCGGGTGGGGCGATTAAATCGGTGTTGGGCACCACATCCAGTTCGTAACGCCCGTCCGCCCAAATTGCGGTGACGGTTGCCTGGCAGAAGTCGATGCTGGGATCGGCGTTTTCGCCGAAAACGGTGACGCGCAATGAGGGCACGGCTTGAGTGTCGCAGGCTATAGGATCTTTGGTGATCGGTCCGATCGGATTTTGTGGCTCATTCCAGTTGGCCGCCCAGATCATATTGTTATGGGCGAAGAAGACCGCGTCGTCATGCAGTATGCCGCGGCTCACACCAGTGCCGTAATACACATCGCCATCGGCTGCCATTAACAGACCAGCGTCTGCGAGCTCTGCTTTGCCGCTGCTGATGCCGTTGACTTCTAGCAGTTGCAGGCCGCTGACGGGCGTGCGCTGGTAGCGGGTCAGAGGCAGTGCAATGCGCAGTTGGTCGTCGCCGTTCTGTAACAGGCTCAGCGCCCGCAGGTTGTTCAGTGCTTCGCTGTGACTGCCGCTGTCGCCGAGATTGACTGTGTTAATCAGCTTGGGCGCCAAATCACTGACATCGAATAAATCCGCCTTGATACCGTTGATGCGGCCGCTGTCGTCTGCGCTGTGGCCGAGGGTGAAAAGCAGGTTTTCGCCGATGGGATGCATATAGGTTGCAAATCCCGGAATCTCCAACTCGCCGATAATTTTCGGGTTGAACGGCTCGCTGAGGTCCAGCGTATATAAGGGATCAGTACGGCGGAAGGTGACGATATAAGCGCGGTCGGCGGTGAAGCGCACGGCGTAAATATCTTCACCCGGCTTGCCGATGGGTCCCGGTGAGGCGCTGTTGGGCAGTTCGGCGGCGAGGTATAACGCATTGATTCTCTGGCGAAGGATGGACAGCTTGTGCTCGGGACCAGCCGCCCCTGTGATGCTGGTGACAATGCGGAAGGATTCGTCGTGTTCGTGCATGCGGAAGACGGGGTCCGCGCTCCATCCCAGAGTGCCGATCACACTGCCAGTCGCCTCATAGGCGGGGCCGGATTCTGCCAGGGAGAATTTGTGGATCACCGTGTTTTGGCCGCGGGCGTTGGCATCGTAGACCGTGCCAGTGAGATAGAGCGCGTCGGTGGACATGCTCATGACTTCCACATTGCTGTTCAAACAGGTGCTGCCCAGCACTTTTTTGCCGGCGAGATCCACGGCGGTGATGTGGATCAGGGAGCCGAGGCCATAGCGGTCGGAGATGGGTTCTTGCACCAAGCAGTCGCGCGTGAGCGGATAGTCCGAGCTGCCGATGCGATAGTGAGGTAGCAGCTCCTCGGCTGCGGCGTCTTGCAGAATATCTTCGTTGCTGTCGCGGATGCTGCTGTCGCCGAGCTCGAAGCGCAGCTCAGGCAGCCAAGGGTCGAAGCGAGTAATGAGGTAGAGCGTATTGCCGATTTTGCGGCTGTCGATCAGGCTGCCGTCCAGTTCGATCTCCCAGTCCTGCTCGGGAGTACTGGGAGTGGACACATCTACCAGTTGCACGCGCACCTTGCTGTTCTGTGGGCTTGGCCGGGCGATAAGCGCGTCGGCGGTTACGGCTGGAAAAGCGACATCAAGCATCGCGATGGGGAAGCCGGGCAGCGCCGGATAAACATTGCCCCACTGATTGCGGATCGCTGCTACATGGCTTGTGGCTTCGTCCTGCTGCACCAGATACAGCGACGCCACATCTCCCCATTCTTTATCAAAGGTGAAAACGCCGACGATTTCCGCGTTGGGCGCCGCAGGGTCGGTGGCGACTATCTGAAATCCGGGGGACTGGGTTTGCCCGTTGAAGTGGTATTGCGGATGAGTGGCGACGAACCAGTGGCTGCCGTCGTATTTGGCGTAGTCAGCCTCGTCTACACCTTGTACATGAACGTTGGTATTGGAAAAGCCGCTGCTTTGTCCACTGGAATCAGTGGCGAGCGGCGGTGCGGCGCCACCACCGCCACTTCCGCCCGGGAAGCTGTAATTGCGCGCTGCCAATTGCAGGCGAATGCCGTTTTTCAGGTATTGCCCCAGTTTGCTTTCGTCCACTCTGGTCAGAGCGGAGGTAGTTTGCGGAGAAGTTTGAAGCTGGCTGTAATCGATCGGTTGTTGTTCAGTTCCAGTCTGGCCCTTGTCGCCCCCACAGGCGGCCAGAAGGACGCTGGCGATGGCAAGGCTTAATGCTGCGCGCATGATGAATCCCTCATGTCATGTTATTGGTTTAATACGTTGCGTCGGTGTAGCTGCGTATCCAATACGGATAGGTGAGAACTGCGCAAACCCGGCGAGACATCACCCTGCACCTTATCCCATATGTGCCGGCGAAAATGGGTCATCTCTCACAGCTATGCTAAGTGAGCACACACAATGGTGAGTGCGCTCCAATGTTAAGTCCTGCTTGCGGCGGAAAATGTGAGGAAGTGTAAAGCTGTGCGGTAGTCGCACGCGCGCGGCTTAAAGGAGGTTGCGGGCCTTGAAAAACCGCACCTTTGGCGAGTTTGCTTGCAGAGAGACCTGTGGTCCCGGCAGCAGCAGCACGCTTTCGCCCTGCGCGATCGACAAAGAGGATTGGGCATCGGTTTGCAGAGTGGCGCGGCCGTGGTAGCAGAATAGGATTTCGGGGGCTTCCACCAACCAGGTCACCTGGGTGCCTTCGGTGCCGGTGATTTCCGCCAGCTCAAATTCCTCGAAGGGGGTGACATAGCGGATTTCTCCATTGACGCAAGTTTGCGGCGCGATGATGAAATCTTCCACGCGGCTGGGAGCAATCCAACAGGTGCGCAGTAATTCTTCCACGTCGATATGTTTGGGCGTCAAACCGGCGCGCAGCACATTGTCCGAATTTGCCATCAGCTCGACGTTCTGCCCTTCCAAATAGGCGTGTAGAAGCCCGGCGGGCTGATACACCGCCATGCCCGGTTCGAGTTTCAGCAGGTTCAGAAAAAACAGCGTGAGAATGCCGTTTTCCACCTGGGGATTTTTTTCCAGCCAGCGCTGAACCCAAAACTCCGGAGTGTCTTTGGCAAAACTCTCAGGTGGATTGCGCAGACTTTGCGCCAGCTCGCGCTGCATGGTCTGCACGTCCGCGGAGGCAAAATCCAGCGCATAGGAAAAGGCGGCGATGAGGCCATCCTGCAAGAGGATTGCGCGCAACTTGGTAAGGCTCGGGTGCGTGGCGAGCAGATCGGCAATAGCCGGAATATCGCGAAAACCGTGCAGCAGCCAGAATTCGCTGAGCGCGACCATCAACTCCGGTTTATCGCTGGAGTCCTTGTAATTGCGGTTTTTGGCATCAAGGGCGATGCCTTGCGCATTTTCCCGGGCAAAGCCTTCGCGCGCCTGCTGTTTGTTGGGGTGGGCCTGAATCGACAGCATGTCCTGCACGTCGAGGATCTTGAGCAGAAATTGCAGCGGTGCCGCGCCGTGCGCTGCAAGCAGTTCGTCCAGGGGAGTTTTGTCATCGACACTGACGGCGCGGGCGCTGGGATGGGCGCCGAGCCAGTATTCCGCCTGCGGCAGCTCGCGCTCATTGCGGTAGCCCAGCAGTGCCGGCAAAAAAGATTTGCCGCCCCACTGATAGGCCTGCACTTGTCCTTGAATCCTGATTGCCTGAACGTTCAACATAGCCCTGTGCCCGCTAAAAAAATGGCCGCAATCATAACCCACAGGAAAGCTCCGCCCAACCGTAGGCAAATTTGATACAGGACAAATTCCGGGGAGTGCCGGTTGATATGGGTCAAACCGCCTGGACGGCCGCAGCCTAGACTGAAGTTGTGTTCAGTAAAGCGGTTGAGAGGTGGTTATGTATATGGACGGCGTGGTAGTGGCAAGTCTGATTACTGTCGGGGTGACCTTTGCGATCCTGGGATATCTGGGATATTACGGCTATCGCCATCTGCGCCAGGAGGAGGAAAAGGTCGCGCTGGTCAAGGCGGAAGCAAAACGCCCGAACAAGCCGCGCGCTTAGTACTCCGTATACTTGCGCGAGCTGCCGCGCACTTTATCCTCTGGATATTTTTCTTCATTTTTCCGCGTTTTGCTGGCGACTGCCTGGGGAATATCGATATTGAGGCGGTCGGCCAGTCGGATCAGATACAGCTGCACATCCGCAATTTCATCCGCTACCGCCGCCAGCCGCTCCGGCTCCAGGGCGGCAGATTCAGCTTCCCCCAGCCACTGAAAATGCTCCATAAGCTCCGCAGTCTCTACCGCTAGCGCCATGGCGAGATTTTTCGGGGAGTGAAACTGGGTCCAGTCGCGCTTTTCGGCGAAGTCCCGCAAATAATCCCGCATGGCGATAAAGTCGTTCATTTCGCAGCCTCACTGCATTCCGGGTCGTCCAAGGTGCCGTAGGAGCCATAGGCAATGGGGGTGTCGGTATAGCGCTGGGCGAGGTTCATGATTTCCGACGCTTTGTCACTGTGCAGGCATTTGTGTGCGGCGATGGTGAGCACCGGCTGCTGATGTTTAGCGAGCAGACGCTCCAGTTCGATGAGATTTTTGACTTGGGCGCCGTTGACGGTAATGCCGCGCGGGTTGACCACTATGTTGAACAGTGGCTTTTGCACGATCTTGCCGGGGAGGCCGCTAGGGGTGACGCTGGCATCGCTGCGCAGATGAATGGTTTGTGGCTTGGGTTCCGGTACTGGCTTTTTACTGGCGCAGC
>JAEZGT010000239.1 GCA_023416875.1 Pseudomonadota bacterium | reverse complement strand
GCAAAACCCCCACCTCGCCAGATGTGGATTCGTAAGCGTCGGGAATTTCGTGAGTGAGGTTGCTGTGAAGTACGAGCGTCTGACCTTTGCGGTAAAAATGCGGCAGCGTTAATTCGCCTTTGATTTCGCGTTTGATCTCCGAAACTTTGGCTTGAGTATCTAATTTTTCACCGCGGTGAAAAAGATTGCGGTGCTCCCACCCCAAGGTCACACCGGGACCTATGTTGCTGTCGTAACTCACGCCGGCTTTTAACGTGCGATGGTTGCGTTCAGCAAATTCAAACGTAATCGGTACCGTACCGTCACTGGGATCACCCAAATGAATATCCACGCGACTGAGCAGGTTGGTTTGCAGCAGTTCGAGACGAGTCAATTCAATCTCGCGACGTTTGAAACACTCGCCAGGTTTGAAGGTGACATAGTGACGCAGATAATCGGGCTCGATAGCGCAAAGCCCAGTGAGTTCCATTCCGCCAAATTTAACTTGCGGGCTAGCAGCGAGGGTGTAGGTAACGAATGCTTTGCGTGAACTGTGATTCACCTCGGCGTCATAAGTGACGCTGACTTCGAAGAAACAATATTGCTCCGTTGCGAAATCCCGAACGGCATTTTGTCCCGCCAGGACATCTTCTGCGCGCAGAGGTTTTCCTTTTTGTATCGGCAAATCCTTAATTGGCGGAGGAGCAATGTTGGGAGGAAATTTTATTGCCAGTTCTTCAATTAAATAACGCGGTCCTTCTGCCACCTGATGATAGATGCGGTTGTTTTCAAATCTCGTGGTAAGCGTCGCCGCGAAATAACCTTCGGAGCGCAGCCAGCGCAGAATAATATCCCGGTCAAACCTCCCCGCTCTTCTTATCCTGTTAATATCTTCGTAACTCGGGCTTTCCTTTCGCTGTTGCTTTAACACTTCTTCCAAGGATTTCGCCAAGCTTTTACTGCTAGCGGAAATGGTGAACGGAAATTTTTCGCCAATAAGAGGAAGGTCATCCAGAGCGGCCCAGCTGCGCTCCGTATTCGTGGCCGCCAGTAGAAGAAGCAGAGCGAAGAAAAAACGATGCGCGCGAAAAATAAAAGTCGGCATGACCTGTCTGCGAATCTAATTGGGCAGTCAGTGTAACAATAAAAAAAAGCCCCATACCAGCGGACCGGAGGGGCTTAAAAGTTAACGCTCATTCAGCATGAGGCGTTCTAGGGAAGAAGTAACGCGTCGCGCTTTTTAAAGGCGCGATGATAGGACTTAACGAGCGGCGTAGCGGTCCGACAAGTCCTGCAGAATCCGTTGTTCCAGATCTACCGCCATTTCTTCAAGGGCGCTTTCGGTGTAGGTGTGCAACGGGGCATGCTGGTTGGCCTCTTTGACATCTTGTTTAGGCTCAACAGCCAGACTGGAGCTGGCGCCAGTCTCCGCAATTGCAACAGCCAGTACGGCGGTAGTGTTTGCCAATTGTGGAAATGGGGCACCAACCTCGCTGGCCAGAGCGCCTTTGGACGCTAATGCGGCTATCAGCAGAAAACCAAGCTTGTTCATATGTGGTCTCTCTAAGGTGGTTGGATACCGAATGCCGATATGGATGGTCGGCATGTCGTGCAGGTGTTTGTGTTACCATGCGTTACAAATGGTAACAGATGTGCGCGCGTTTGCAAGCTCGATTTGTAAGATCTGTAAAAATATTTCTTATCCTATTGTTTTTATTTGAATAAAAATTTTGAATAAAATTTATTCAGCGTAACAGCTTGGTGATGTCGCGATATTTTTTAGATTGTCATTTAAAGAAATATCGATTTTTTAAACTAAAAAGTTATTAAAACTGATTGCGGCAGACGACCGCGAGAACCTAGGTAACAGATCAGGTATGCTTCCCGCCTCGCTCTGAATATCTATCGGTAACAGGTACTCTCATGACCCAAGTTCCTCCGCTCGTCCTTGTGGATGGCTCGTCTTATCTTTATCGCGCTTTTCATGCGCTGCCACCATTGGCTAATTCCAAGGGTATGCCGACGGGAGCGGTAAAAGGCGTAATCAACATGGTGCGGCGTTTGGCGAAGGACTATCCAGACAGTCCGTTGGCCGTTGTTTTTGATGCGAAAGGGAAAACGTTTCGCGACGAGATTTTTGCGGATTACAAAGCCAATCGTCCGCCGATGCCAGAGGAGTTGCGTCCTCAAGTCGAGCCTATTTGCAAAATCATTCGCGCCATGGGAATTCCACTTTTGACGGTGGAAGGGGTGGAGGCGGACGATGTGATAGGAACGCTCGCCCAGCAGGCGAAATTGCAAAAGCGCGATGTGTTGGTATCGACTGGGGACAAGGATATGGCGCAGTTGGTTTGCGATCATGTGACCCTGGTAAACACCATGACCGACAGCGTAATGAATCGCGACGGTGTGCAGCAGAAATTCGGCATACCGCCGGAACTCATTATTGATTATCTCGCCCTGACCGGTGACAAGGTTGACAATATTCCGGGCGTTCCTGGCATCGGCGAAAAAACCGCAGTGGCGCTGCTGCAAGGAGTGGGAGGACTGGAAACGCTTTTCGCCAATCTCGATCAGGTGGCGACGTTGAATGTCCGCGGTGCCAAATCTCTTGCTGCCAAATTAGAGGCCCATAAGGATCAAGCCTTTCTTTCCTATCGCTTGGCCACCATTAAGACGGACGTCGAGCTGGAGCTCAATCTGGCAGATCTGGTGCCGGAAGAGCCCGACAAGAGCGCTCTGCTGGAATTGTTTAAGGAGATGGAATTCAAGACTTGGGTGACGGAACTCGAAGTGGGCGCGGGGATTTCCGCGGACGACAAGCCTCCAGTTCCGCTGCAGCCAATGTCCCTGGAATATGAGACCGTGTTGACGGAAGCCCATCTGGATGAATGGCTTAAGCGATTGTCCGCAGCGGATTTATTCGCCTTCGACACGGAAACCACATCCCTCGATTACATGCAGGCGCGTATTGTCGGTGTGTCATTTTCAGTAGAGCCTGGCAAGGCCGCTTATGTGCCTTTTGGGCACGACTATCTCGGTGCGCCGCCCCAATTATCCGAGCAGACAGTGCTCAATGCACTCAAGCCGCTGCTGGAAGACGAAAACCGCAAAAAACTCGGGCAAAACTTAAAATATGATGCCCATGTGCTGCGCAACCACGGGATAGAACTGCGCGGTATCGCCTTCGATACCATGCTCGAATCCTACGTGCTCAATTCCATTGGGCGGCACGATATGGACAATCTAGCGGAAACTCATTTGCAGCATAAAACCATTCACTTCGAAGATATCGCCGGTAAAGGCGCACGCCAGCTGACGTTCAATCAAATAGAGCTGGAAAAGGCCGCGCCTTATGCCGCTGAGGACGCGGATATCACATTGCGTCTTCACCAAGTGCTCTGGCCGCGATTGGCCGGCGAAGTGGACTTGGTAAAAGTGTTCGAGGAAATCGAATTACCTCTGTTAAGTGTCTTGAGTCGAATCGAGCATACTGGTGCGCTAGTGGATGCGAGGGCTCTGGCGAAGCAGAGCGAAGAGCTTGCGGGAAAAATTCTGCAGCTGCAAAACACCGCATTTTCCCTGGCAGGACAGGAATTTAATTTGTCGTCGCCGAAGCAACTTGCCCACATACTGTTTACCGAGCAGGGAATTCCGGTAACAAAAAAAACCGCAACTGGGGTGCCGTCCACGGCGGAAGAGGTGCTGCAGGAGCTCGCCCACGATTACGAGCTGCCGCGCGTGCTTTTGGAATATCGCGGCCTGGCGAAGCTCAAATCGACGTATACCGACAAACTGCCCCAGATGATCAATACCGCTACTGGTCGGGTTCACACGTCTTATCATCAGGCGGTGGCGGCCACGGGGCGCTTATCATCTACCGATCCCAATTTGCAGAACATTCCAATCCGTACAGAGGAAGGACGCCGCATACGTCAGGCGTTTGTCGCACCTGAAGGCTATCGCATTGTCGCGGCGGATTATTCGCAAATCGAGTTGCGGATTATGGCGCATTTGTCCGGCGACAAGGGCTTGTTGCAGGCGTTTGGTGAGAATCTCGACGTTCATAAGGCAACAGCGGCGGAAGTATTTGGCGTTGCTTTGGATAAGGTTTCAAATGATCAAAGGCGCAGCGCCAAGGCAATCAATTTCGGCTTGATTTACGGCATGTCGGCATTTGGTTTGGCGCGGCAGCTGCGCATCAGTCGAACCGAGGCACAGAAATACATCGATCTGTATTTCGAGCGCTATCCCGGAGTGCGGCGCTATATGGACGAGACCCGCACGCGCGCCGCGCAGCAGGGATATGTCAGCACTTTGGGTGGTCGCCGCCTGTACCTGCCTGAAATCAATGATCGCAATCCTATGCGCCGCCAGGCAGCGGAACGCACTGCGATCAATGCGCCTATGCAAGGGACGGCTGCAGATATCATCAAAAAAGCGATGATATCCGTAGACCGCTGGCTGCAATCAGGCGGTTGTGACGCCCGCATGATTATGCAGGTCCACGATGAGCTGGTTTTTGAAGTGAAAACAGAAAGCCTTGACCGGTTCCGCGAGCACATTATTCACCTTATGTCGTCGGCTATGTCGCTGAGCGTGCCTCTGTTGGTAGAAGTTGGTGTGGGAGCCAACTGGGATGAAGCGCACTGACGCGGGAAATAAATTCAGTCCTGTCTGAACTTCACTCAGGAGCGCCGGTCATAACCTGTGCCTGGCGACTGTAGCCAGAAACCAGGTAACGCTCCTAGTGAATTGTTTATGGATGTAATCCCAAGGTACAACGTTAGCCCGGTTTGGTAACAAACCGGGTTTTTTTTGCGTAATTATTGGGTTGCGCGGGATTCTGCACGAGATTGAACTTCACCCTGTGACCTCGATCCAAGCTTGTGCCTACGGTGTGCGACGACTCCTTAAAGAGTTTCTCGTGCACATAGTTACCCCAGTGGTTCACCCCAAGGCCACTGGGGGTTTTTTATATCTGGCAGTTTGTGCAATACACCGTTGTTCGCTGCACCAAGCGTTTTTCCGTCAGTAATTTCCCGCAGCGTTTGCACGGCTCACCACCTCGTCCGTATACGCTGAGTTCCTGGGCGAAATAACCTGGCTTGCCATCACCTCCCACAAAGTCCCGCAAGGTAGTGCCGCCGCATTGAATGGCGTAATTCAGAATCTTCTTTATTTCCTCCACCAAGCGTGCGCATTTTGGCCGTGATAATTTTTGTGCAGGCTTCAATGGGTGAATGCCGCTGGCGAATAGCGATTCATTTGCATAGATGTTGCCTACGCCCACCACATTTTGCGCGTTCATTAACCACACTTTGATCGCCTGTTGGCTCTTGCGGGTTTGCTGATAGAGATAATCCGCGTCGAACGTGTCGCTCAACGGTTCGGGGCCCAGATGCGCAAGCAGAAAATGGGTTTCCAGAACCGCGTCGGTCCATAGCAAAGCGCCGAAGCGGCGGGGATCGTTAAAGCGCAACGTTATGCGATCAAATACCCAATCCACATGATCGTGTTTGCCCACAGGGGCGTCAGGTGTTACCAAGCGTAAGCTGCCAGACATGCCCAAATGCCATATGGCGGTACCCGATTCGAAATGGAGCAATAAATACTTGCCGCGCCTGCCAACGTCCAAAAGCTGCTGATTTTCCAAAGCGGGAATAATTGTCTCGGGTATTGGCCAGCGCAGTTCGTGTTGGCGGATGATGATGCGTTTGAGAGTTTTTCCTGCGATATGCGGAGCGATTCCGCGTCTTGTGGTTTCGACTTCGGGCAGCTCAGGCAAGTTGGACTCCAGGCAAAAACGGGGTGGGGTAGAATGCTGCCACGAAACAGCTGATTTCCCAATATGACGAGCAAACACTATCTGGGTGTGGATACCGGCGGCACCTTTACGGACTTTTATTGGCACAGTCCCGCCGGTAGCCGCATTCACAAAGTTCTCTCAACGCCTGATGCGCCTGAGCGCGCGATTTTGCAGGGTATTGCGGAGTTGGGTCTGGCCGAAACGATGAAGGCCGGTGACTTGGTGATTGTGCATGGCAGCACGGTGGCCACCAATGCTGCGCTCGAAGGCAAAGGTGCGCGCACAGTGTTCGTCACCAACAAAGGTTTTAAGGACCTGCTGATCCTCGGTCGCCAAAACCGCGAAGCTATATACGCGCTTCGCCCGGGGTCGGCGACAATTCCGATACCAGAGGAGTTGTGCCTGGAGGTCGATTGCCGACGCGCTGCGGATGGCGCGGTGGTGACTCCGCTGGTGGATACAGCGATCACCGAACTGCACGAGCAGATCCAGGGTTTGCAACCTGAATCCGTTGCTATCAACCTGCTTTATTCCTTTCTCGATGCAAGTGATGAAAAGCGTCTGTCGGCGGCGGTACCACAAGGTGTATTGGCTTGCTGCTCTGCGGATGTGTTGCCGGAGTATCGGGAATACGAGCGCGGAGTTGCGACTTGGTTGAATGCTTGGCTGGGCCCAAAGGTTGCGCGCTATGTGGACAGCCTAGAGGAGCAGGTCAGCCCCTCACCTCTGGCGGTGATGCAGTCTAGCGGCGGTACCATAGCGGCGGAGCAGGCGGCGAAGCGTTCGGTCAATCTGCTGTTGTCCGGGCCGGCCGGTGGATTGGCGGCGGCCCAGCATATTGGCGAGCAAATCGGCGTCACTCGTCTGCTGACTTTTGACATGGGTGGCACCTCAACCGATGTGGCGCTTATCGATGGCAAAGTGCGCCTTACAACGGAGGGCCGGCTTGCCCATTACCCCGTCGCCGTACCCATGGTGGATATGCATACCATCGGAGCGGGAGGCGGCTCCATCGCCTATCTCGACCAAGCGGGTCTGCTTCACGTTGGGCCTGAGTCGGCGGGTGCCAGCCCGGGTCCTGCCTGCTATGGCGCGGGCGGACAGCTGGCTACTGTTACCGATGCCAATGCCGTTCTGGGGCGCTTGCGCCCGGACTACTTCCTGGATGGACGTATGACCCTGGACCTTATTGCTGCGCAGAACGCGGTTGGTTGGCTGGCCGAAAAAATGAAGATGGATGCGGTGACAGCTGCACTCGGCATTATCGCGTTGGCGAATGAGCATATGGCGCGCGCACTACGGGTTATCTCTGTACAGCGCGGTCACAACCCGCGTTTGTTCGAGCTCTGCTGTTTTGGCGGGGCTGGTGGATTGCATGTCTGCGCGTTGGCCGAAGAATTGGGCATCAACTGCATTTTGATTCCGGCCAATGGAGGTGTCTTGTCGGCGTACGGCATGTTAGTCGCGCAGCCACAGCGCCAGCTTTCGCGCAGCTTGCTGTTGCCGTGGGCGGAGGTGAATGCCGATCAGCTGGATAACTACATTGTCGAACTCAGTCGTCGCGGTGAAGCGGATTTGTTGCGTGAGGGCGTTACCGGTTCCTTAACTCGGGACGCCAGCCTGGATTGCCGTTATGCGGGCCAGTCATTCACCCTGAATATTCCCTGGAAAGGTGATGTGGAAGCACTTGCCGACGAGTTCCATGCAACGCATAAAGCGCGCTATGGCCACAATCTGCCGCTGCCGCTGGAGATCGTTAACGTGCGGGTGCAGATTCAGGCGGCCAAACCGCTGCCGGATAGCGGCATACCGAATTTGCCGGTTGTACAAGGCGCGCCGCGTGAACGCATTGATCTGCCTGAATTGGGCAATGCGGAAGTGTGGCTGCGCTCGGAGTTGGCTCGCGGGCAGTGCATCCATGGGCCGGCGATTATTTGTGAACAGGTGGCGACGACGCTGTTAACCAAAAATTGGACGGGCTATCTGGATGATTGGGGCAACCTTCGCCTGACGCATGTGGGCGGGGCATAAAAAAACCCGGCGTTGCCGGGTTTTCGGGAAGTCCGCATGGACTTATTTGATTTTGCCTTCTTTGTAAACCACGTGTTTGCGCACAACGGGATCGTATTTTTTGATCTCCATTTTTTCTGGCATGGTGCGCTTGTTTTTGGTGGTGGTGTAGAAGTGGCCGGTTCCAGCGCTGGAATTCAGACGAATTTTCTCTCTCATGACTTAATCTCCCGCCGCAAGGCGCTTAAACTTTTTCGCCGCGTTTACGCAGATCGGCCAGAACGCTGTCGATCCCGTTTTTATCGATAATACGCATACCTTTGGAGGAGATGCGCAGTTTCACAAAGCGTTTTTCTGACTCGACCCAAAAACGATGGGTATGCAAGTTGGGAAGAAAACGACGCTTGGTGTGGTTTTTTGCGTGGGAAACGTTGTTTCCTGTTACCGGACCCTTACCGGTAACCTGACATACTCTCGACATTGTCCTGCCTCGTAAATTAAACCTGTAATCGCTGATCGACGCCGAAAGCGGCGCCGGCATGACCCCATCCGAGCGC
>JAEZGT010000161.1 GCA_023416875.1 Pseudomonadota bacterium | reverse complement strand
CCTTTGGCGTGATTGGCGTGCAGGATCTACCGGCAAAATATTGCCATGTCACTGTGGAAGATGACTTTTCCTCAGAGGAGGCGACGGAGGCGTCCGGCGGACCCAGTGTAGTCAGTATGAGCGACCGGGTTTTGTTGCCCGAGAGCGGTATCGATCTCAAGGAATATATCAACGGCCTGGAACAGAGCTTGATTCAGCAGGCGCTAGACGACAGCGGCGGGGTGGTGGCCCGTGCCGCCGAGCGGCTCGCCATGCGGCGCACCACCCTAGTGGAGAAAATGCGTAAATACGGCATGCAACGCTGAATTGCACGGCGGCGGCGTCTGCCGCTGCAATATCCCGGTCAGCCGTATTGTCACCTGCCGGTCTATGCCATAGCATCCCTGCGCCTGTCTCCTGTCACTTAACTCATTCGACGCCCGGACGTGACAGCCAAAAGGAATCCGATTCATGAAAGAACTTTCCCTCTACGAAACCCGCGTTATAGGTTCACTGATTGAAAAATCGCTGACCACGCCGGAGCAGTACCCACTTTCGCTCAACGCTCTGACCAACGCCTGCAATCAAAAAAGCAACCGGGAGCCGGTGTTGGAGCTGGCGGAAGCCACAGTAAAAGATACCGCCGACGAGCTGGTTCAGGCGGGGCTGGTGACGGCGCTGACCGGCTTCGGCAGCCGGGTCACCAAATATCAGCATCGGTTTTGCAATACCGAATTCAGCGAGTACAAATTATCGCCGCAGGAGCTCGGCATTATCTGCGTGATGTTTTTGCGCGGGCCGCAGACACCTGGAGAATTGCGCACGCGCACCAATCGCCTGTGTGAATTCAAAGATGTGCAGGAAGTGGAAGTGGTTCTGTATCGCATGATGAACCGCACTGACCCACTGATCGCTAAACTGCCGCTCGAACCCGGGAAGCGGGAATCCCGCTATATGCATTTGTTCAGCGGCGATCTTGAAAAAGCTCTCAGTTCCATTCCCCACTCCACCCGCAGCGAAGCTGGCGGCGAGGGGCTGGCGGATAGAGTTGCTTCTCTGGAACAGCATGTGACGGACCTGCAAGCGGAGGTGGCGGCGCTGCGCCAGTTGCTCGACGACCTTACGTCCTGACAGAGCTGCCTCGTTAGGAACTTTTGCCCATCACTTGAGACATAGCTGCCGGCCTCTTGAGGGCCGCACTCTTACCCGGCCTGTGTTAACCTTGGCCGCCTATTTTCTTGGGGGCTTATTTGTCCGTGTCTTTGCCGTCGTCGACAACCGTGTTTGCCCGTCTTATCCATCTGCTAATTCTTCTGGGTTCGCTCTGCGCTTTCGCTGCCACCCCTGTGCTGGCGCAGGAAAGTGATGAAGCGGTCTCCGCAGATAAAATCTTTTCGGACCTGGAAAACTCTCTGTTCCAGATTCGCATCATGGAAAAAAAATCCGGCAGCCAGGTTGCCCTCGGCAGCGGATTTTTGGTGGCCGGCAATCGCGTGGCGACGAATTATCACGTGGTGTCGTTTGTGGTGCGGGAGCCGGATAAGTACCGCGTCGAAATCGATCTGCACGACATCAAACAACACCTTTCCGTATTGACCGTGGACGTGGTCAACGACCTCGCGCTTTTAACTTTTGATACGGCGCCTGCGGACCTGCCTGCCATTTTCCGCCTCGCAGAGCGAGTGCCGAGAAAAGGTGAGGTGCTGTATTCGTTGGGCAACCCACACGATCTCGGCATGACCATAGTCGCGGGCAATTACAACGGTTTGGTGGACAACAAATTTCTCGACCGCATTCATTTCAGCGGTGCCATCAATTCTGGAATGAGCGGCGGGCCGTCGGTCAATCGGCGTTCAGAAGTGGTGGGGATCAATGTCGCCACCGCCGGTAATCAGGTGGGTTTTCTGGTGCCGGTGGCCGCCTTGGTGCGACTGCTGACGCGCAGTGAAACTTTGCCGCCAGATTACGATATGCAGCTCGATATGGCGCGCCAGATCGGCAATATCACCAACGCCATGATGGACAGCATTCTCGAAGCGGAGTGGAAGCGCGAGGAAATGGGCAGTGCCATGATCCTTGGTGAAGTAGTCAACTGGTTCGACTGTTGGGGCAACAGCGACATCGATAAAGAGACGGGAGTGTTGGAAATCGCCCGCGGTTGCAACAACGCGGACAATATTTTTATCAGCGACCGCTTCAACACCGGCTTTTTTGAATACGAATATTACTATCTCGAATCCGAGGGCTGGCTTTCGCCCGCTTTTTATCGTGAATGGCGAGCCACCACCGCAACGGCGCGGCCTGGCAATCAAGTACACAAGGACGATGCCGGCAATTATTCCTGTGTCGACCGCATCCTCGAAACCCGCAATCCCGATAACGATAAAACCCTGCGCCGCCGTGCCAGCTATTGCGTACGACCGTATAAGCAGCTGAAAGGGCTCTACGATGTGTTTTTTATAGGCGCGAGCCTCGACCAGAAAAATCGTGCAGTTATGGACCACTTCACTATGTCCGGCGTCACCCAGGCGGCCGCCGAGCGCTTCCTGGAGAAATTTATCGGGGTGGTGGCATGGCGCTAGTCGTACAACAAATCAACCGGGCCGGCACCGCCATAAGCACGCACAAATTCGACAAGAACAAGGTGGTGATAGGACGCGCCTTCGACTGCGATGTCATCTTGCAGGACCCTCACATCGAATCCCACCACATGGTGGTGGAAATGGATCCAGATACCCAGCGGTTGTCCGGTAGAGATTTGTCCACCCTCAACGGCACTTGGCGGGTAGAGCAGAACCGTCATGGTGTGCCAGGGCGCAAAAAGAGCCGGTTTTTCAGCGGCAGCCCATTTTTTTCCGGGCAGATATTCGAGCTTGGGCGCACACATCTGCGGATTTGCTCCGCGACTCACGAGGTAGCGCCGGCGATCCCCGTTTCGCGCTGGGAAGCTCTCAGCCATAACTTGGCGCACTGGTGGATATACAGCTTATTTATCGTGCTGCTGATCATCCTGCAGGTGTGGGACGCCTATCTGTCGGATCCGAAAAACAACAAGCTCTCGCAATATGCCCTCAGTGCCCTTTACCCGATTCTGGCTGCGGTCGGTTTTGCCGGGGTGTGGGGCTTTATCGGTAAAAATATTCGCCACGATGCGAAATTTCCCGCGCACCTGTCAGCGGCGCTCGCCGCAGTGTTCGCGGTGTCCGTATTTGAATTCAGTGCGCCTTATTGGGCGTTTCAATTTGAGCTGTGGCGATGGCAGGGCACCACTGTGGCGCTGTTCACCGCCGCTACGGTTTTTGTCCTCGGCTATGTGAGCTTGAGCTTTGCCACTCACCTGACCGGTTTTGTGCGCGGCGCTGTGGCTTCAGTGGTGCCGGTGTTGCTGATGATTCCCACCTTGATGGCGATTCTCGCACGCCCGGATTTTCAACCTATGCCGCCCTATGATCGGTCCATGGTGGAACCCGCCATGCAATTCCGCGCCGTGACCGACGTGGAAGAATTTTTACAAGCCACCCATCAACTCTATTCGGAGTCACTCGCAGAATCGCAGGGAGAGTCCACCGATGAAACGTCGGATGAACCAAACGATGAATCTGCAATTGACACCGATCCTATCAACGGAGATACCCAATGAAAAAAACCACTTTGTTACTGGCATTCGCCACACTTGCCACCGCCTGCACCTGGGTCAAACCGACGGCGCGAAGCCATGAAGTTGTGCTGTTAAACCAGGACCAGATAGTGAACTGCGTGAAAAAGGGCTCTACCACCTCCAAAACGGTCTCCAAAATCGCGATAGTGCCGCGCAACAACGACAAAATCTTTAGTGAACTCGTGATGCTGGCAAAAAATGAAGCGGCCATTCTCGGCGGAGACTCGATAGTGGCGGAAGGGCGTATGGAAGAGGGGCGCCAGACGTTCGGGGTATACCGCTGCCGCTAATTGGCGGCGGTTGAAAAGGGCAAATCCACCCCCATTTTGGCGAGCATGTCGATAAAGGGCCATACCCATTTAAGGAGCCAATAACCATGACTGTAGCCGCCGCCAAAGAAACCCGCGGATTTGCCACCGAAGCCAAACAGCTTCTACATTTGATGATCCACTCCTTGTACTCCAACAAGGAGATTTTCATGCGTGAGCTGGTTTCCAACGCGTCCGACGCCGCAGATAAGCTGCGCTTTGAAGCCTTGGAAAACGCCAGCCTCTACGAAGACGATCCCAACCTGCGCATTCGCGTATCGTTCGACAAAGAAGCCAACACCGTCACCATCGATGACAACGGCATTGGCATGAGCCGGGAAGAGGTGATTGAAAATCTCGGTACCATCGCAAAATCCGGCACTGCGCAATTCATGTCCAAGCTGTCGGGCGATCAGAAAAAAGATGCCCAGCTGATAGGCC
>JAEZGT010000203.1 GCA_023416875.1 Pseudomonadota bacterium | reverse complement strand
CCCAGGCCCTTCTCCGTTTATCACCGAACGCACGCCGTTGGAGAACCCGTTTTGGGAATATTCGCGCAACAAGATCGCCGCAGAGAGAGCCTTGTTTAACGCCTATGAAAGCCGGGGCTTTCCCGCCACCATCGTGCGACCATCCCACACCTACTCCACGGTCATTCCCCTGACTATTGGCGGCTGGCAGGAATACACCGCCGTGACGCGGATGAAACAGGGTAAGCCGGTGGTGGTTCAGGGCGACGGCACCTCTGTCTGGACGCTCACTCATGCGGAAGATTTCGCCCGTGGTTTTGTCGGGCTGCTCGGCAACAGCTCGGCCATAGGCGAAGATTTTCATATCACCTCTGATGAATTTTTGACCTGGGACACGATCTACCAACTCACGGCGGCAGCGGCGGGGACGGAAGCTAAAATTGTGCATGTTACGTCCGACCGGATCTGCGCCATGGATTCGGACTACGAAGGCACCTTGCTGGGTGACAAATCCGTGAGTGCCATCTTCGACAACAGCAAGATTAAACGCCTGGTGCCGGAATTCCGCGCGCAGATTCCCTATCGGGAAGGCATCAAAAGAACCATTGCCTGGTTTGAAGCCGACCCCAGCCGGCAGGTGTTCAATACCGCCACAGACGCCTTCATCGAGAGGTTGATCGCTACCACCCGCTAAGGGCGCATACAAGCTGCCGAGCGCAACACAAACCCAAATGCCAAGCGGCGCTATACTCAAGCACAGCGCTGTATAAAAACCGGAAACAGATGACACCTGAAGGTAATGACATGACAACCGCACGACATTCCAGCGCAAGCTGCCGTAAAACATTGACTGGCATTGGCACAGGTCTTCTGCTCATCTTTTCCTTGGGCGCCTCCGCGACTGAACTCTACCGCTGGACAGACTCCCGCGGTGTCATTCACTTCACCGATAAACCGCCCAAAGGCGTGAACGCGGAGAGGGTAGGCACCAAACGCTCCAATACCTTGAGTCGCCCCGCGCAAGACGCGGAGGAAGCCGAAACCGCCCAAGCCGATCCCAACGCGGAACGCTGCCGTATAGAGCGTGAACGCCTAGCCGTATTGCAGAGCAACAGCCGAATTCAAATGGAAGGGCGCGACGGCAATTTGAGGGAATTGTCCGAGGAAGACGTGCGCCAGGAAATCTCTCTTACTCAGCGGGCGATCGAACGCTTCTGTAAACCCGCAGTCCCGACTGCTGAATAATTAAAATCCCGCTCCAGCACAGCCGGAGCGGGCTCGCGCTTTAGCGGCGCGGGGTAAATACAACCTTTTCACCCTGCAATTCCGCTGAAATGGTATCGCCGGGTGTAAATTTTCCAGCGAGCACTTCCTGCGCCAAAGGGTTTTCGATCATCTGCGTGATGGCGCGTTTTAATGGCCGTGCGCCATACACAGGATCGAAGCCCGCTTCCGCCAGTCGTTCCATCACCTGCGGCGCCATATCCAAACGCAAATCCCGCTCGGCAAGACGTTTGCGCAACAAGCCCAACTGGATTTCGGCAATACCCATAATCTGGTTGGCCGCCAGCGGATGGAACACCACCACTTCGTCGATACGGTTGATGAATTCCGGGCGGAAATGCCGTGCCACCACTTCCATCACCGCGGCTTTCATCGCGTAATAGCGATTTTCGTTCTGACTTTCCTCGCTGTCGCGAGAGCCGTCCAAGCGAATGGTGTCGAACGAGCGATTATTCGCCAGCTCCTGAATTCGATCTGAGCCGAGGTTGGATGTCATAACCACAACCGTATTGCGGAAGTCCACGGTGCGCCCTTGGCCATCCGTCAGGCGGCCATCTTCCAACACCTGCAACAGGATGTTGAATACATCCGGGTGCGCTTTTTCCACTTCGTCCAACAGCACTACGGAATAGGGTTTGCGACGCACCGCTTCAGTGAGATAACCGCCCTCCTCGTAACCGACATATCCCGGAGGAGCGCCGATAAGTCGCGCCACCGAATGTTTTTCCATAAATTCCGACATATCGATGCGCACCATGGCGTCCTGAGTATCGAACAGGAATTCCGCCAGGGATTTGCACAGCTCGGTTTTACCTACACCGGTGGGACCGAGAAATAAAAAGGAACCATTGGGACGATTCGGGTCCGACAAGCCGGCGCGCGAACGGCGTACCGCATTAGCCACCGCCTGTACCGCTTCATGCTGGCCAATGACCCGCTTGTGCAACGAGTCCTCCATACGCAGCAATTTCTCCCGCTCGCCTTCCAACATTTTGGAGACGGGGATGCCAGTCCACTTGGACACGACTTCCGCGATTTCCTCATCGGTGACGCGATTGCGCAACAAGCGCATTTCCAGCATTTCCGCTTGGCTCGCCATATCGAGTTGTTTTTCCAAAGCGGGAATAATGCCGTACTGCAATTCCGACATGCGCCCCAAGTCGCCGGCGCGGCGCGCGCTTTCAAGATCCAGACGCGCCTGCTCCAAACTGCTCTTGATTCCCTGAGAACCTTGCAAAGCCGCTTTTTCCGAGCGCCAGATTTCGTCGAGATCCGCGTATTCGCGCTCGAGATTTTCAATATCTTGATTAATTTTTTCCAAACGTTTGCGCGCCGCCTCATCCTCGTCTTTTTTCACCGCCTCGCGTTCGATTTTCAACTGGATGAGTTTGCGCTCCAGGCGGTCCATCTCCTCCGGCTTGGAATCGATTTCCATGCGGATACGGCTCGCCGCCTCGTCGATCAGGTCAATCGCTTTGTCCGGCAATTGTCGATCAGTGATGTAACGCTGCGACAATTTGGTGGCGGCGATAATGGCCGAGTCGGTGATGTCCACACCGTGGTGCACTTCATAACGCTCTTTCAACCCGCGCAAAATCGCGATGGTGTCTTCCTCGGTCGGCTCGTCTACCAATACTTTTTGGAACCGGCGTTCAAGCGCCGCGTCCTTCTCAATATATTTGCGATATTCATCGAGAGTGGTCGCGCCGACGCAGTGCAGTTCTCCGCGCGCCAGTGCGGGCTTGAGCATATTGCCCGCATCCATGGCGCCATCCGCCTTGCCTGCACCGACCATAGTATGTAGCTCGTCGATAAACAGAATGATGCGCCCTTCCTGTTTACCTAACTCGTTCAACACGGCTTTCAAACGCTCTTCAAAATCGCCGCGAAATTTTGCACCTGCCAGCAGTGCTCCTAAGTCCAAAGACAAGAGGCGTTTGTCTTTCAGCCCCTCCGGTACTTCACCGTTGATAATGCGTTGCGCCAAACCTTCGACAATCGCGGTTTTACCCACCCCGGGTTCGCCGATCAGCACCGGGTTATTTTTGGTGCGGCGTTGCAGAACCTGGATGGTGCGGCGAATTTCATCGTCGCGACCAATCACCGGATCGAGTTTGCCGGACTCCGCACGCGCGGTAAGGTCCACGGTGTATTTATCCAGCGCCTGACGCTGACCTTCCGCTTCCGGATTGTCCACTGTCTCGCCGCCGCGAACTTTTTGAATGGCCTGTTCCAAGCGGCGCTGATCGCCAAACTGCTTCAGCAATTTGCCCAGCGCGTTGTTGCCGTCCTGCAGAATGGCGAGCAAAACCGCTTCACTGGAAATAAATTTGTCGCCCTGTTTCTGCGCCTGTTTATCCGCCAAATTCAACAATCGCCCCAATTCCTGGGACATATGCACATCGCCGGTGGGATTCTGGATTTTCGGCAGGTCATCCAACGCTTTGCGTAACGCGTTGCGCAAAGCCGCCACATCAAATCCCGCCGCTGTCAGCAACGGGCGAACGCTGCCGCCCTGCTGCTCCAACATGGCTTGAGCCAAATGCACCGCTTCCAGTTGGCTGTGGTCGCGACCGACGGCGATGGACTGCGCATCGGAAAGCGCCATCTGCAACTGATTGGTGAAACGATCTATTCGCATGAGAAAACCCCGTCTGTGGGCCAATAAATATTTACTTGAGTAGATTTGGATTTGCTTGAGTAGATTTGGGCGGAGCCGGACAAAATCAAGCAAACCAGAATCAATAACGGTGAAACTTGATCTGGCGCAAACCTGCGGTAAGCGACACTTTTTTACATGTGCAAACGGCCGAAGTGTGGAATCTTTGTCGCGCAACTCTTTCTAATCCAACCGGGCGGCGCCCATAATCGTCGCCGCTTATCGACTTACATTTTTGCGAGGCGCTTTATGGGAATCCGTAACTTATCAGTTTGGAGCGGTATCTTTCCGCTGGTGGGCGGTGTGCTTGTAGCGTGCGCGAGTCTCGCTGCATCCGCCACCCCCAAACCCGTGGTGGTGCCGAACCAGGAGCCAGCGGTGCAATGGACCGCGACAGAGATCAAAGGCTTTGATTCAAGCAAGATTGCCTTGGATCAGGGATTGGAGTTGCAACGTTATAAAACCTTCTCGGTGCTGCAGCCGACCCTTGAGTTCGATAAAGACTGGCTGCGCGAATTCAAACGCGATATGAGCGCTCGGGATGAAGAACGTATTCGCGAATCCTACACCGACGCCCTGCGAAAAGCGTTAGAAGACACTTTGAGCAAGGAACTCGGCTGGCAGTTGGTGGAGCAGGCGGCGGAAGACACAATGGTGGTGGTGCCCACTCTCACCCGTTTTCGTATCACCGCGCCGGATCTGTCATTCCGTGGCCATACACGGGACTATGTTCAGCATTCCGGGGCGGCGCGTTTGGATCTACAGTTGCGTGACGGCAGCAGCGGCGCGCCACTGGTGGCGCTCTCCGATCACAGTGAAACTCGCGCGTTTGGCGGCTTGGGTGACCTGAAACCCACCAACCGAGTGGAAAACCTGCGGGACTTTAAAATGCTGTCCAAACGCTGGGCGTTGCGTCTTGCGGACTATTTAAAGAAACAGACCCAAGGTTAAAGAAACAGACTCAAGCTTAAAGAAACAAGCTCAGGGCTGAGGCTGCAGCCAGATGGCGCTAACCATTCTGCCGGTCACGCCATCGCGTCGGTAGGAGTAAAACTGTTCAGCATCTGCATAGGTACAAAAATCACCGCCAAACACCTGCTGCACACCCAACTGCTTCAAAACACAGCGCGCCAGGCCGTAGAGATTGGCGTAGAAGTGTCCCGGCTTGGTCGACAGTCTGAAACTCTCCCGCCATTCCGCATCTACCCCTTCTTTCTCAAACAGTTCGGCGAAGGCCCGATGCACGTCTTCCCCGACTTCAAAATGGCGCGGCCCGATTGCCGGGCCGAGATAGACCATAAGGTCGGCTGGCGGGCACGAGAATTCAGCAACGGTGCTTTGGATGACGCCCGCCGCGAGGCCGCGCCAGCCTGCGTGGGCAGCGGCCACCTGGGTGCCGGCGACATCGCACAGCAAGACGGGAAGGCAATCTGCCGTCAGTACAGCGCAGGCAACTCCGGGCTGAGATGTGCAGACGGCATCGGCACAGATTCCCTGCTGCAATTTCCCTGAGATTCGTTGCACCGCGACACCGTGGACCTGCTGCAGCCAGGGCCACTGCTGCACACCGGTCTGTTGCACGAGAAGATCACGATTGCGCGCGACCGCTGCGGGGTCATCGCCCACATGATCGCCGAGATTGGCGCCGGTGTAGGGCCCGTGACTGACACCGCCGCGCCGGGTGGAAATAATTGCGCGCACATTCGCCGGACAGGGCCAGGCGGGTTCAAGCAGCTGCAACGGCTCAGGCTGAGTCATGCACCCGCCCGCCTAAAGCACGCACCAGGCCGGCAAAGTCTTCCGGCCAAGGAGATTGCCAGGTACAGGTTTCGCCCGTGCGGGGATGCTGGAGGGAAAGCTGCTCTGCATGCAAGGCTTGGCGAGGGAAATTGCAGATCAGCTCTTCCGTCGCCTCATCCAAATCGATCCAACGTGGCAGTGGTAATTGCCTGCCATATAACGGGTCGCCAAGAAGCGGAAACCCTATGTGGGCCATATGCACGCGAATCTGATGCGTGCGGCCGGTTTCCAACTTCAACCGCACCAGACTCATGGGACCAAGGCGGGCCAATCTATGGTAATGAGTGATGGCCTCTTTGCCGCCGGATTTGACTACGGCCATCTTGATGCGATTGAAGGGATCCCGCCCGATGGGGGCATCCACTTGGCCGTGAGGGGGAATGGCACCGACAACCACCGCGACATATTGGCGCGATACAGTGCGGGCCTGTAGCTGCTGCACCAGTCGGTTTTGCGCTTCCAGGTTTTTTGCCACCACCATCAGACCGGTGGTGTCCTTGTCCAAGCGGTGGACAATGCCCGCCCGCGGCATCTGCTGCAGCTCCGGCAGGTGGTGCAGCAACCCATTCAATAAAGTGCCATCTTCATTGCCGGCTGCGGGGTGGACCACCAGATCGGCGGGCTTATTGATCACCAGTAGATCGTCATCTTCGAAGACGATGTTAAGACCGAGATCCTCGGCCTCCCACTCGCCTTCATTGCGCAACTCAACATCCAGCTGGAGGATTTCACCCCCCGCCACTTTGGTGTTGGGTTTGACAACTTTGCCAGCCAGGGTGATTTGGCCCGACTTAATCCACTCCTGAAGACGCGCTCGGGAGAATTGCGGGAACAACTGGACGGCGACCTGATCCAAGCGCTGCCCCGACAATTCAAGGGAAATCCGGCTCTGTTGGGAAATTTGCTGTTTCATTGAGTTCTTCTGCACGACTGGCTACACTGCACCGTCCCCGGCCCCAGGCGGGCGGAAGACCTTTTGTTTTGCCATCTAATTAAAAGTTAAGAGCGGGTATCAATGCGTTTTGCCACCCTCGTAATGTGCGTCATTCTAGCGATTCTCAGCGCCTGCGCCACCAACAAAGAAGAAAAGCGCAAAGGACTGACCGAGCAGGAAGTTTACGAAAGCGCACAAAAACACATGAACAATCGCAGTTGGCAGGCCGCCATCAAGACCCTGCAAATGCTCGAGGAAAATTTTCCCTTCGGCACTTACGGCGAACAGGCACAGCTGGAATTGATTTACGCCCACTACCTCGCCGAAGACTATGAAGACGTGATCGCCAACGCCGACCGTTTCATCCGTCTGCACCCGCAGCACCGCAATGTGGACTACGCGTTTTACATGCGCGGCCTTGCCAGCTTTAATCGTGAAAGTGGCTTTGTCGGCTCACTGCTCGGCGCCGATAACACTGACCGCGACCTCGGCGGCGCCCGCGATTCCTACGAACATTTCGCCCAGTTTATCCAGCGTTTTCCCCTGTCGCCTTATGCACCCGACGCACAGAAACGCATGATTTACCTGCGCAATGTGCTCGCCCGCTACGAAATTCACGTCGCCAATTATTATTTCCGCCGAGGTGCTTTTTTGGCGGCGGCAAAACGTGGCAACTATGTGGTGGAAAATTTCCAGGAAGCGCCAGCGGTTCCGGACGGACTGGCAGTTATGACCCAGGCTTATTATCTGATGGGCATGGAAGATATGGCAGAGACCGCGCTGAAAGTGCTGAAGACGAATTTTCCGGATTATCCGGCACTGACCGATGATGGCGAATTTGATCAGACTTACTATTTGAGAAGGCACAGACGCAGCTGGTTCAGCTATGCCACGTTTGGCCTTTTTGAGCGAGCGGAACTCGCTGGCTTTGATACCCGCAGACAATATGATCCCGAATTTCAAGATACCGAGGCCCCGCGTCCCGGCGCAGGCTGAACACAGCGAAAAGGCAGCTCAGGCTGCCTTTTTTATCTGCAGCTGTTATCGCGGACGAAAACACAATAATCATTAACAGTCGGCTACCGCCATGGTAAACGTCCAACACAATCCGACGCTGCTCAAGATTTATTTTTACTTTCGCACCGTGCTGGCGTTTTTTCTGCTGGGCGCTTATTTGATCGCAACGCCCAAACATTTTCTCGGCGCGCTCTACCCTCTGCTGTTTCTCTGGACGTCCCTCTGTTATCTCGGCATCTGTCTGTTTACTTCGGTTTTTGCTAAACCGCGCAAATTGGTGAACTCATTCAACCGCATCGTCGGCTCGCTGATTGTCGACGTGGTCGCACTGGTGCTGCTGATCCATGCCAGCGGCGGTATCGAGAGCGGTTTGGGCTATCTCATGCTGATGATCGTTGCCATGGCGGGAATTTTTATCCGCGGGCAACTGGGTATCGCCTTTGCCGCCATGGCGAGCCTGCTGGTCATCGCCGAAACCCTGTATTTGTTCCAGTTGCAGCAGATCAGCAGCAAAGGCTTATTTTCCGCAGGGTTTCTTGGCGTGCTGCTGTTCTGCACCGCCTATATCTTCCAGTTCCTCACCGAAAAGCTGCGCACCAGCAATCTGGAAGCTGCAGCACAGGCCGCGTTCGCCGCGCATTTGCAGCGCTTGGCGCAAGCGATTGTTGCGCGCATGCGCACCGGCATCATAGTCGTGGACAGCAACAATCGCATCGAGCTGATTAACGACTCGGCGCTGCGGCTGCTGGACTTGTCGCTGGAAAGCGACTATCGCGATCTGGGATTGGCGAGTATTTCTCCCCTTGCCAAATTGGTGAGCAATTGGCAGGAAAACCCGCAAAACGGCCCACCGACGGTATTGGAGCTGCGCGCCGGACAGCAGGCTCGGGTGAGCCTGTCCACGCTGGAGCTTGGCGCCAGCGCCCGCACGGTGATTTATATCGAAGACCACCGGGTGATGACGCAGCAGGCTCAGCAGTTGAAACTGGCCTCACTGGGGCGACTGACGGCGAGTATCGCGCACGAAATCCGCAATCCCCTCGGCGCCATTTCCCACGCCGCACAGCTGTTGGCCGAATCGCCCTCCATTTCAAAAGGCGACAAGCGCTTAACCGAAATCATTCACCAGCATTCCCAGCGGGTAAACCACATTGTTGAGAGTACGCTCGCCCTCTCCCGCCGCAAGGAGCCACAACCAGAAACCTTCGACCTCAACCAATGGCTGCCAAGCTTTATCACGCAATACCGTACCGGACAGAATGTGGTGATTGACCTGGACATGGACGCGGAGCGGCATCTGGTGAAAATGGATCAAACCCATCTGTCCCAAGTGCTCACCAACCTGCTCGACAACGGTTTGCGCTACAGCCGCCAACACACCGGCACCGCAAAGGTGACGTTGAAAGTGAGCAAATCGCGCAACGACGATATCAGTTATCTGGAAGTCATCGATTACGGCCCCGGTATCCGCGATGACCAGTTGGCGCAGGTGTTCGATCCCTTTTATACCACCGAGGAGCGAGGTTCCGGCCTTGGCTTGTATATTTCCAAGGAGCTTTGCGAAATCAACCAGGCCAGTCTTCATTACCATAGAACCGCGGACGGGAAGAGCTGCTTTCGCATCGATTTTTCCCATTTTCAACGTATGTTCTGAGCCGCGATTACCACGACCAAAACAAGAGCCAAGCTGCCATGACGCAACTCAAAGCGCTGATCATTGACGACGAACCCGACATCTGCGAATTGCTGGAGCTCACGCTGCAGCGCATGGACATAGATACGGAAAGTGCGGGGTCCGTTGCCGAGGCTAAACGCCTCATCGAAGCCAATGAATATCATCTCTGCCTTACTGATATGCGCCTGCCGGATGGCAACGGCATAGAACTGGTAAAGCTGATGCAGCTTAAACATCCTGACGTGCCTGTCGCCGTGATTACAGCTCACGGCAATATGGATACGGCGGTGGAAGCAATGAAAGCGGGTGCATTCGATTTTGTGTCGAAGCCCGTGGATCTAGCCTCACTGCGCAAGCTGGTATCCGCCGCTGTGCGGTCGAGCCGACTGCCCGATCCGTCCTCGCAGCCGCGCTCATCGCGGCTGATCGGCAATTCCAAAGCCATTCAAAATCTTGAGATCAGCATTCGCAAACTGGCGCGTTCGCAGGCGCCGGTTTATATCGCTGGCGAATCCGGCAGCGGTAAAGAGCTGGTTGCCCGTTCGATTCACGAGCTCGGCCCCCGCGCCAGTGGCTCGTTTATTCCGGTCAACTGTGGCGCTATCCCCAGTGAATTAATGGAGAGCGAATTTTTCGGCCACAAAAAAGGCAGCTTTACCGGCGCTCACCAGGATAAACAGGGACTGTTCCAAGCCGCTGAAGGCGGCACACTGTTTCTTGATGAAGTCGCCGATCTGCCCTTGGAAATGCAGGTAAAACTGTTGCGCGCGATCCAGGAAAAAGCCGTGCGCCCCGTAGGTGCCTCTGCTGAAATCAAAACCGATGTGCGCATTTTATCGGCGACCCACAAGGACCTTGCCAAAGAGGTCGACAAAGGCCATTTCCGCCAAGACCTGTTTTACCGCCTGAACGTTATTCAATTGAGCGTACCGCCGCTGCGCGAGCGCAAAGAAGACCTGTCCGTATTGGCGCAACACATTTTGCGCAAGCTGGCCCAGGAAATTGATGTGCCCTTGCCGGAGATCAGTGCGGATGCCATGGAGCAACTGCGTCAATATGAATTTCCGGGCAATGTGCGCGAACTGGAAAACATTCTTGAACGCGCATTCACCTTGTGCGAAGGCAATGTGATCAAGACGCGCGATCTGCAGTTGCATGCTGCCCCGCCGGTGCTATCGACCCCGGCTAAACGAGCAGCGGAAGGCGGGAAAATAGATCATTACGCCCGCTGCAATGAATATGCATCTCTGGATGAATACCTCGCCGAAATCGAGAGGGAAGTCATTCTCGGCGCGCTGGAAGCGGTGCGTTGGAATAAAACCGTCGCCGCGCGGGAATTGGGTATTACTTTCCGCTCCCTGCGCTATCGCCTGCAAAAACTCGGGCTGGAATCGGACTGATGGCAGCGGCAATTTCCTACATAAACTTTTTCTCCGCCCCGTCAAAATAATTCCAGGATGACATTTGAGCCAGGGAGGGCTTATGACCAGGGAACGGGGTTTATCCCTTATCGACTTCTTCATTGCAATCTCCATTGCCGCGCTGCTGCTGAGTTCGGGATTACCTGATTTGCGCAACTTCATGTTGAAGCAAAGCACCACTGCGGAGACACAGCAGATTTTGCGTCATCTGAAAAAGACACGGGAACTCGCCGTATTTTCTGGGCGGGATATGATTTTCTGCGGCGTCGATACCGAGAATAATTGTGTGGGCGACAACTTTAAGCGATTCGTTATCTTTTTTGATCAAAACGGCAATCGCAAAGTCGATGCCGGAGAGACAGTAGAATCAGAACTGGAATTAAAATATTCAGGCAAAGTCAGTCTGCGGGTCGGCACCGGGAGTTATTTTCGCTTTACACACACCGGTGAAACCCGTCCCTCTGGAAGCGTGTTTCTCTGTCCCGCCGACCGTGATCCTACGCTCTTCCGGCGGATATCCACCAATTTTACGGGACGCCCTTATATTGCTCGACCAGGTCCCGGCGGGATGGTTGTGAGAGTAGATGGCAATCCCATCGAATGTGGCTGAATCTAGCGCGGATCGCCTGATCAACTGGACTCCCAACAAACGCTTGTGGTATCGCGATTGTCGCGGCTGGAGGCGCGGCGGACGCCGAGGTTATTGATCGACATTCTTTCGCATTCCTTGTCGTCCGCTTGCTCACCTTGAGCAATCGCGACAATCGTGTAACAACTGCTGTTGCCACAGGGATCCTGGGTCACTTGCAGCAAATAATAATCCCCCGCCACATCAGGCCCACCCACGTCGTCGATGGACCTGGCGTATTCATACATGCGGACAAACCAACGCTCCTGCAAACCCACCACGGTATAAAGGGTTTGCTGAGCGATGGTGCGGCGCTCCTGTACTACCGCTTCCGCATAATTTTTCATGATGATGGCGAGCAGCAATCCGACTGTCAGCACCACCAGAATTACTTCAATAATGGAGAAGCCACCCTCCCTTTTTTGCTTACCTGTCGTTATCAAAAATGTCTTCTCCAGAATAATTACCAATTAATCATCAATTCGCGCCAGGATTCACGTTGCCCCTGAGTAGCGCCGGATTCAATAACATTAGTCGTTAATTCACCGGTTGAGGTTTGCACCACCGCAATTTTTTTGCCGTCGCCGCGTTGGTGGATTGCCGGTGATGAGGGGCTGCCCAGGCCAAGGGATTCGCTCAGTTTCACTTCTTCTGCACCTTCGCCATTAGTCGATCCTGCAATAGTACCGAGTGGCCCGAACGGACCGGGAATTCCCGCTTGCAAATGCGGCGCATTCAGGAAGCCGTAACCCTCAGGCTGACATTTAAGCCCGCTGGGTTGATATTCCGTGAAAACCAGCGACTGATCGGACACCACCGCCTGGGTGATATTGCGCGAGCGAAGGCGGACGAAATCGAAGTACCAGCCATCATTGCGCTGAACCGCATCAAATACATCAGCGAAGATTTTCGCCGGAGCAGCCGATCCTTTCAGCACTATGTTGGAGCCCGGATTCGCTTTGGAATCAATCGAACCGTCGGTAAACACCTTGATATCGGTGGTGTTGATCATATCGGCCACTTTGACAGTGGTGGCCGTCAGCACGCCCGCTGTATGCGGATCCTTAACGCCGTAATAGGATTGCTGCGCGGAAGTGAAATTATCCTGCACCACATAAAAACGTCCTGTACCCGCGTAAACCCAGTAAGCACCCAAGCGATCGCGCACAGTGAGCGGCGTAACACTGAAAGGCTTGGTATCCACGTCCAGCAAATCGCTGGCAGCAAGCGCTAATGAACCAGAGTCGTGGTTTATGACGGCGCGCATCAATTTACCGGAAGCATTTTCTACCTTGCCGCTAACTAAACCAAAATAAATGGCGTCATCGATATAATCGCGAGTCCAATCCGCAGACTGCAAGCCGCCGACAAAACTCTCCGCTACACCCAAGTTTTGGCTGGACAGGGTTTTGC
>JAEZGT010000151.1 GCA_023416875.1 Pseudomonadota bacterium | reverse complement strand
GTCGAAGTCTGCGGCGCAGTGGGAGAAGTCTCCGGCGAAGATGCCAACGGCAATGGCCAACTGGATTTTGGCGAACTCGTTAACATAACTGAAGAATTTTATCTTTCCGGCGCCATCACTGATTTCAAAAATAGTGAGAGCCTGCAAGTCAGCGTAACGCCGATTTCCCACCTCGCTGTGCAAAAGGCAAAGCGTAAAGGCAAATTGGACTCGGACTCCATTAACGCAGAATTTAATTCTCTGGCCGCCTTGTTCAAACTGCCTGTATCTCTTTCTCAGATAACCGCACTAGATCTCACCCGCTTGCCCGGCGGCAAACACAATCTGGACGCCGTCCGTTACAGCCTTTATAACGCTGCGGTTGCGGGTTACGCCAAAAAGCACCACATCAGTATTGCAGCCGCAATCTCAAAAATTGAAGCCGAGTTATATAACGACAAAGGCGAGGTCAATACCGAGCTCCTGCTGGAACTGCTGGACCTGGCACACCAAGGTGCTAAGTGGCTGGCAAAAGGTCAGGAAGCTCTTCAGGAGCTGATTGCGCAAATCGCGCTTCTGATCGCAGAACATGATTGTCACGCTAAACCAAAAGGTTGCGGGCCCGTAAAACCAACTGATCCGCCTAAGCCCCCACACGGGGAACTGGCAAAAGTCAAAGAATTGGTGCGGGATTTCCGCTCTTGGGTGCGCGACCTCACGCTGCAAAGCAATCCGGCCCTCGCCAATTTCAAAGCGCGCACCGAAATGGTCGGCCGCGTGTGGGAGGACGATATAAAAGTATTGGCCTCCGCCCTCAATGACGTGCTGCCTGGAGTGGCGCAGGCAATTTCTCCCACCTACGACTTTTGTTATTACTGCGAAGTTGACGGTATGGCATTTGCCGCTGCCAGCGTTACCAAGGAATTAACGCTTGGCAATTTGCATTATGTACTCTCCAGCGACGGCACTCTCGACATCGAAGGCACCATCCGCGATGTGGACGTCGATATTCAACTGCTCCTACCGTCGCCGGAAGAGTTCGCTACAGAGCATTCCATTGCTATCCAAGCCGGCCGGTTGACCCGCAACAACATGGAACTCGTTATCAGCAAGGGTAGCCACATCAGCGCTGCGTTTGCCGATGGCGTGCGGTTTGATGAAATCATTTCTGGCGTACGCAACGATGTTGCTCCGGTCGCCACTCAACTCACCGCGGCCTTGAATTTTGCCATCGAAGCGGAATATGGCATCGCCCCCGGTGGCACTATTGATTTTGAAACTCCGATTACCGTGGATTGGCTGGAAACTGGCGACTGGTCTGTAACCGACACCAAAGCACGCAGTGGCAGCTCATCGCTGCGCACACCGCAAATTGGTGATGGCGAGTCCACCCGAAGCAGCGCCACCATCAATACCTGGGGCGGTTATTTGAGCTTCAACTACGCTGTTGAATCCGAAGCGGGTTACGATTTCTTTAACGTCTACGTCGACGGCGAAAGAGTCCTGGCCGCCAGCGGATTCCAGCCTGAGTTCAAGAACGCGCAAATTTTCCTTGCTCCTGGTGAACACACCATCGTCTGGGAATACGCCAAAGACGGTTCCGTCGGCCATAACAAAGATGCGGTGTGGATTGATGATATCCAATACCCAACTCTGGCCGGCGATGCATCACAGGAGCTGGTATCTCACAACATCCTGAGCGGCAAAATGTCTGTCACCGCATTCAAGCTTGATCAACCTTGGTATTTCACTTCACAAGGTTATTTGCCGGGCGAAGTGCGCGTAAAAGCCGTGTTCTCTAACCAGTTCATTGTGAGCGACAGCATCGAAGAGGATGAAATCTCGCTGACAATCGCCGCCACCATCGAAAATGCTGCGGAATTCGTACCGCCGCAACCTTACGATGAGGGCACTTTAGGACTGCTTGGCAACTACACGGTAAGCAACGATTTGTTCACTTTCAATCTGCAGGATTGGAGCATTCGCATCACGCCCGTGGGTGATCAAACCTACCGTTACGAAGTATTCCGTACTGGCGACGACACTCCAATCCAGTCTTATCTGGCTACGTCCACCAAAACCACGATGAAAGATGTCGCGGGCGATCTGATCGACAATTCCGGTATAGGCTTGCAAATTGTGGTGCCGCAGGAAGGTCTCTACATCACCACGCTGCTGAGATCATCACCCTGGGGCAACTACACGGAAAGCCGTTTTGACGCGGCCGGCGGCAACATTTACGGCTACCTGGTGGAGCCATATCAGCCGACGGAAACCGAGGAACAATTCCTGCGAATTGCCGCCGCATTCGAAATGCAGGTGCGACCCTATGATTTGCCGGAAGTCACTCTGGGCAGTCACTTCACCAGAGATACCTTGAACGAAGGCACCTTTGACTTCTACCTGATAGTCGACGGCAAGCGATTCAATTTCAGCTCGAACTACTGGTATAACCTGGCTGGCTACGGTGACGGCGATTCATCAGTGGACGCCAAATCGCCCAAGCTGACCATCACCAACCAGAACGGCGTTGCGCTCGAATTGGCTTTCCCGGATGTAGATGATGTCGACGGCAAAAACGCGCGGGTTTTGGAAGGCAGTTTACGGTACAACAACAAAGTCTATGGTACCGTCAAGCGCGAGAAAGGCATCACCTTCATTCACTATATTGATGGCACAGGAGAATCCATCGAATAATGGTGTTTCAACGGTGACGCAAGGGGCGGCCTCGGCCGCCCTTTTTTTTACTTAACCGGATATCGACTAACGCAAAGGTGACTCTGTTGTATACGACTGCTATTGCCACCCTAAGCACGATTATTGTCAGCTGCGCTTTGTGTATGCCCGCCATGGCCACTCCTTTTCCGATCGGAGGAGAACTCAGTATCAGCTCCATCAACCTCAGCGAACCCGTCACTATCAAAGCCAATTTCGATGATTGGGAAACCGATGAACTAAAATCCGGCAACCGCTTGTACTCCAAACAGGTGGCGCGAACCAGCGTGATCCTCAATCATTTCCAAATCGGCTACAGCAAGCATCTTTATTATTATCTGAATTTTTCCAACGACACAGCACGGCTCCATTATCTGGAGCAAAACGGCGGCCTGGATCAGGAAAAAAGCGCTTACTCCATTTATTTGAAGGCGAATAGTGCCGAAGCAGAAGGGCTGCATTTGGGTTATACGGTTTCATGGCGCGGGCTTACAGTAAAAACCATTTTCACCTATCTGACATTACAGGATTTGTATTACGGGGAAGCGTCCGGCTTTTTTGATCCTGCCGAAACCTTGAACAATCAAACCAACATTGTCATCGACTACGCTTATCCAGAAGACAAGATTTTTGATCGCCCGGTGGATCCGCCGGAAGGCAACGGAGTCACGCTCGATATTAATGTGCAGTACGAATGGCGTGAACATTATGTGAATCTGAATATCGGCGAGGCGTTTTCGGACTTGTATTGGAATACCGCCCCCGGCAGCAGAATTGAGGGCAATATCAACAGGCTCGCATCCAACGATGGACCGACCTTCCAATACAGCCACTTCCGCACCCGCTTTCACCAACGCTTACCGGTGCATACGGAACTGAGCTACAGATACCGCCTGGAAGAGCGCTTCGGTACGGGCGTGGATTATGAGAAATTGGACAGAAAAGATTGGTTGAAGTGGGTTGGTGACTGGCATATCAACCAGCACTGGACCGGCAGCCTTACTTGGTCTCCCGAGGATCATATCTGGGGACTGCAGATCGCCCATCCAAACTTTATATTTGGGTTGGAAACCGACGACACGGACTACCGCAAAAGCCATTTTCTTAAACTGCAACTTATGGCGCGGCTGGTATTCTGAGCACGGGTGAAGCATAAAAAAGCGGACATCCATGTCCGCAGCAAAACAGGCGGCCAAACAACGTTTCCGGCCGCGTAAGCGGGTGTTAGTGCAATGCAGGCTCCGGGTGGAGCGCGGAATATACGTTGACGAACGATGAGCGGTTGTTGATATTGATTTCCAGATGCAGCTTACGCGCAAGATCACTGGCCGATATCACCCCGCGGATTTTGTGCTCTTTGCGGTCCACCACCAAGTAGTGCTGATGTTCGTTATCTTTAAGCGTCTGCACTAAATCCCTTACCGTTGCCTGCCGTAATTCGTGATAGTCGAGCGCGCGCAGGGTATTTTTATGCCGCATAAAATCGGAAGCCGATAGATCATCCCGCGACATTCCTTTCGTCACACGTTTAAGCATTTCCTGCGCATTGAGATCGTCCAAACTGACGATACCGACAAACTGGTCCTGATCGTTAACCACCAGCTTCATCCGCACATGCGAGCGCAACATACTTTGTTCGATATCCGCAGCTCGGTCGGAACTGCCGGCAACCAGCGGCTCGTGATATTTAAAATCTGTCATGACCGACAGCGCAGGGGAATCCAAGGTGACGGAATTGGAAAATTCCGGATGGGCTAATTCATCAACTGATTCAATTGGGTAAATATGAAAACGCTTCATACAAAGTCCTCCACCGAATGCCAATGCAAACCAACGGCTCTGCAATCGCAGGGCAAAGCTGTAGGCGATCGGCAGTGAAACCAAACGTAAACTGAAAATTTATCCCAAATAATTACGGCATTTGGGAGATAGACAGGAGTTAAACCTGAGCAGGAGGTGCGCGTATGGGATAGTAAGCGGTGGTATCGAGCTGAAGCGAAAATGTAAAATATTGAACCGACTCTCCTGGAGGTACAGGATTTAGCGGGTCAACCAAGGAGAGGGGATGTGGGTCTTCTTTTTCGCAATCGGCTTTTTTATGATTTTCCGGGCAGGCAAAACTCTGGACATGATCCGCCACCACAACGAAGCGTTTCGTCTTCGCAACATCCTGTTGGCGAGCATTCTCACCTGGCAAAAATGCCAGCAGAAAACTCAGCAACAGCAGATATTTTATGGAAGTCCTAATCACATCACTTACCGATTGCGGTAGAAAAACAGGCCGTTTTATTAAACGGTACTTTGCATAATAGCATCGCTAGCCACACGGCCTATACCAATTTTTACCGGTTTCGCTAATCTGATAAATGCGTCTCCTATAAGACGCGTTTATCGCTTTCCCCCACAGAACGCGCCGGCGTCCCACTTGCGGGTCCCGACCCGGGTGGCTCCTCCGGCGTATCAATCTGCTGCGCCATTGCGCCGGTTTGACGATCCGGCTCCTCGGGAGCAAAAGGCTCAAGAGGTCGTCGCTCGTCCATCTGCACCTGCACACGGTTACGCGGCAATGCGCCCGGATGCTCTTTTTGCAGCCACATGATCATCTTTTCGCGGATTTCACAACGAAGATCCCATGCGGTAGGACTGTTTTTTGCGCTCATCAATGCGCGCAATTCCATCGTTTCGGGCTTCGAATCAATGATTTGTAGCACCTGAACGTTGCCATCCCAGAGTTTGGATTGACCGAGAAATTCCTTAAGCTTTTCCCGCATCTGCGCAATCGGCACAGTATAGTCCGTGTGCCAGGTCACCGCGCCAATGATGGACGCACTCTCCCGCGTCCAGTTCTGAAACGGTTTTTCGATAAAGTGGCTGAGCGGCACTATGAGCCGGCGCCAGTCCCAAATTTTGATTACTACGTAGGTAGACGTGATTTCTTCAATCCACCCCCACTCACCTTCCACCACCACGGCATCTTCTATACGAATGGGCTGGGTCAGAGCGATTTGAATTCCCGCCAAAAGATTGCTCAGCACCGGGCGCGCTGCAAAACCCACGACGATACCCGCCACACCCGCCGAGGCAAATAAGGAGACACCGATACTGCGCGCGCCGGGAAATGTCATCAGCATTGCCGCCACCGTCACCAGAAAGATGATCATCACCAGCGCTTGGCGCAGCACCCTTAAACGAGTGCGCATTTTGCGGGCCTCGAGATTGTTCTCCACATCAATGCGATGTCGCGATATGGAAAAGTCTGTCAGCACCGTCACCACCAGAAACGCCACCCAACCCACCACACCAATGACGCATAAGGTCGTGATCTGCGAAACTGCCGCTTCAGCTCGCGGAGGCATTTGTACCAGCGGAAGAGTGAGCTCCACTGCCAGAATCATCATGCCGAGACGGACCAAGCCCCGGACTCGTTCGACCAAGTGCGGCCACGGGAAATGGTCGTTGCGATTGGCGATTCGTCGCAACAGCTTGAATAAAAGCCAGTGAGCGATTACAGCGAGTAAAACAGCGGCGATGACAAGGGCAATCCCCACAATATTTTCTATGCCCACGTGGCTGGTAACTTGATCCACCACATTGATGGAATCCGCAGTTTGGGCAACGGCTTCTGGCATGGCGATTTCTCCGTTCAAAGTCTGATAAAGCAAAAGAGAAGGAAGTCGGCCGCATGCCGTTGCAAATTATCCGCCAGTTGCCAGATAACGCTTGAACGCCATCACAGATGGCAGAGGAGAAAATAGAGAGAGGAATCGGTGGGGTCGGAGTTGTAAATATTCCTCCACACCCCACCAAAATTACAGACGTGGCAGCGGATGCTCAGTCCCGCGCAACAACATTTAACAGGGGAAATTTGTGCCGACCGAACGAGAGCGTCAAGGACACCACTTCATTACCTGTCAGAGTTTGCTTAAATGTTTCGGGTTCACGCCGGTCGCCGTCAGCGAATAAACCTAGCAGATACTGACTCTCAAAAATGCGACTGCCGGATGAAGTATTTTTTAACGTGACTATGGCCCAGCGCTCCCCTTGCTCGCTGCTCATGGGTACATAACTCACCACCTGAAAGGCGCTGGAGCGAGGCTGAATATTGCGCTCGTTGGGAAATGCCAATTTCACATCGGTGCCGATGCTCTGATCGATCATCAAAACATCGTTCTGAGCTGACACGTGCGAGGCATACACAAGAAAAATACATGGCCAGACGCGTTTCATAGTGAATCTCCTTGATGGGCGAGCGCCAAAGCGATCACGGTTTCACCGGCTTTGGCACTGCGGATTTGGGTGCGGCGGGTTTGACACCCACTTTGAGTACTTGGTTGCCGTCCATTTCCACCACAGTCCACACCAGGCCGCTCCATTCAAAGTGGTCCCCGATTACGGGCTTACCGCCGATGCGAGAGGCCGCAAAAGTACCAAGAAGCATTTGATCATCAATGGCCCCGAGATCCAGCGCATACAGGGGCGCGAGTTCCTGCAAAGACACATCACCGTTCAAAATAAAATCGCCGAAGAAGCGCATATCCGATGAACGGCTGGGCGCGACGCTGAACAGTTTAGCGAGCGCGGGCAGATCGTAGTCGTGGCCGATAACACACAGAATATCGCCGGCCATCAAGCGCGTGCTGCCGCGCGGGTGCAGCAGCTGCTGTTCACGGAACAACGCGGCGATACGCGTTCCCTCGGGCATGTGCAGCTCGCGCAAGGCCGCGCCTATGCACCACTTTTCCGCGCCCAATCGATAGATGAACAGCTCCCACTGGCTGGTGATATGCACCCCCAATCCGGCCCGCGAGATCGGCATAGGCACGGACGGAACCACCACCTCGGCTTGTTTTGCCGCCCAGGTGAGCGTCGTGCCCTGCACCAGCAGCGATACCAGCACGATAAAGAAAGCGACATTGAAAAAGAGCTGAGCATTCTCCAGTCCCGCCATCAACGGAAACACCGCGAGAATAACGGGAACCGCGCCGCGCAAACCAACCCAGGAAATGAACGTGCGCTCGCGCAAATTAAATCCTTTGAACGGCAGCAAGCCGAGAAACACCGAAAGCGGCCGCGCAAACAGAATCATCCAGGTGGACAGCAGGAGTGCGGGAACCGCGATGGGCAGCAGATCGCTTGGCGTTAGCAGAAGACCGAGCACCAGGAACATGCCAATCTGACTCAACCACGCGAGACCGTCGAACATGTGCAAAATGCCGGTGCGATTGCGAATCGGGCGGTTGCCCAACCACAGACCGCACACATACACCGTGAGAATTCCACTGCCGCCTACAGCCCCGGAAATCGCATAGAGCATAATGCCGCCGCTGACAGCGAGCAGCGGATAAAGGCCATCGGCGATATCGAGCCGGTTTATCAAGGTCAGCAACAGCCACCCGCCCGCCAAACCGAGCACTATGCCCATGCCGAATTGCTGGACGAGACTCAATAAAAAGCCCCAGGAAAAACTGGTCTCCCCTGCCGCCAGCATGGCAATCAACGACACCGTCAGGAACATTGCCATAGGGTCGTTACTACCCGATTCGATTTCCAACGTCGAGCCGACGCGTTCGTTGAGGCCTTTGCCGTTCAACAGATTGAATACCACCGCCGCATCGGTGGAGCCAACGATCGCGCCGATCAAAAGACCTTCGAGCAATTCCAGGTCGAACAGCCACGCGGCCACAACTCCGGTCAATCCGGCTGTCATCACCACCCCGAAGGTGGCGAGGGATAACGCCGGCCACAATGCGACGCGGAAAGTGGACGCCCGCGTGCGCATACCACCATCGAGAAGAATGACTGCCAACGCGAGGTTACTGACCAGATAGGCTGCGTGGTAATTGTCGAAGACGATACCGCCGATGCCGTCCACCCCGGCCAACATACCTACACCGAGAAAAATGACCAGCACAGGAATTCCTATGCGAGTGGAAAACGAACTGACGAGAATACTGGCGGCAACCAGTACCGCCCCCAGAAAAAGAAGATTGTTGATTGCGCTGGCGCTCATAACCTACCGGCTGTTAGAAATTTAGGGATCTCGAATTGTAACGGCTGCCTCGCTCAGGTGGCGGATAATTCTCTGGTAATTTCAAAGACTGCGATGGCACAGGCCGTGACGACATTCATTGACGAGTTGTATCCCATCATCGGGATATGCACTGCATGATCAGCTTCGTCGAGCAGATCTTGGCTGATGCCCTGATTTTCACTGCCCACAACTAAAACGATTGGCGCATCCGGCGAAATTGCCACGCGGCGAATATCGACACTTGCGCTGGTAATCTCTAAAGCTACAATCCGCCGCCCACCTTTCAACTCTTGGATCAGCGCCAGCGCATCTTGCGCGTATGACCAGGGCACATATTGCTGAGTCGCGCGTGCGCTGCGACGGACTTTAGGATTTTGCGGAGTCGTGCTGGCGCCGGTTAAATAAATATGGCGCACTCCCAACGCATCCGCCAACCGAAATAAGCCGCCGATATTAGCCTGTCTCTTAAACACAACTCCCAGCCCACGAGAC
>JAEZGT010000095.1 GCA_023416875.1 Pseudomonadota bacterium | reverse complement strand
CCTGCGCCGTATAGTTATAGCCAAGATAGATGCCGTACTGCTCATTGCCGCTAATGACATTGCGGTCCGCAGCATCAGGGCCACCAATCACATTGAAGGAGCCGCCTTTGACATAAATTCCGCTTTTGGCGTTGTCGATGCTGTGATTTCCCGCAATCACGTTGCGGCTGCCGGTGATAATAATGCCGTTGTCATCGGAACCTTGCAGTACCAACCCGCGCACTTCGATATCGTTGCCCGTGATATTTAGCAGAGCGGGCTTACCGGTCAGCGTCACAACCGGTGTGTCGGTATAACTAGGATCCGTGGTGCCGTCGATCACCACAGCAGCGGACAAGTTGGGCAGTGCTGTACCAAGCGTGATGGTGTAATCCGTTCCGTCTAGATCGAACGCAATGGTATGAACGGTTTTGTTGCCAAACTGAGCATCGAAATTCACCGCCTGGATGGCCTGGCGGAGGGTGATGTCGTCGCGGGTGATCAGGCTCGCAACAGAATTGACGCCGAAGGGAAGCGCTGTGTCGGCATCGGAGGTCACGACTATGGTGGCCAGACTGTGGGACCAGTTGGCATTGACCGCGCCGGCAAACGGCATAACGGCATCGATCTCGCCGGTGCGGAATTCCAGCTGCCAGTCGGCCGCCAGTTCCGTCGCACCGGTTTTGTCATCGCTGCCCGCCACATCCGCGCCGGTCCAGGCCGCTATAGTGGCGAGTAGATCGCGACCGGCGTCGTTGGCCGCCACATCGCAGCCGTAAAACAGAATATCGGCATCTGCCGCCAGGGACTCGCGCCACGCGGAAATCTCGCCGCGAAATTCCTCAAGATTGTCATTGCGCAGGGTATCGCTACCGAGCTGGATCGCCGCCGCCGCGCCGTGGCCGATCAGATGCACCGCATCCACCCGCCCGTACAACTGCAGCAGTTCGCCCACTTGGGCCGCGCCACTGCGGTCGCCTTCAAGAAAATGCACTTGATACTGCACGGAGGCATCCGTGCGCAGATTTTCCAATAGACGCTCCGCCTCTGGAGTCGCACTGTCGACGATGATCAGCTCGACGCGGGGAGTAGGTTCGCTGGTTATTAATCCTTGAAACGCATCGAGATCAACAGACGGAATATCCCACTGGGACGGTTGCGAAAGGGCGATGGGAGATGACGCAAACCCCACGCGATCGAGATCCTGCAATTTATGCAGGAGCTTGAATTCCAAATGACTGCGCAACTCATCCGCAGACGGCTGCAGCGCGTGCTGGGCAAAATCGTTGTCGTAACCATCGATACTGCCGCCCACCGCATCGGCGGATAAGAGCACACGCGGTTCGAGAGGCTCGAACGTCCACCGCGACGCGCCTTGGGGTTGCCTTGTCGCAAGTCGCTTTTTTTTGAATAACCTCACGCGAGGGTCCTCAACGCCATTCGGATAATGATTTCGATCAGGAGTGCGTCCTCGCTCGCTGACGCCTTTCATCAGATGTTTTTAAAATTTAGTCAAGGCACTACCTGCGCGCAAAAATGGGCTGCCGAACGGCGAATTAGGTGCCACCACAGGCAAGCGTTTGAATAAAAAGAAGGGATAATCGTCGAAAATCCGGCACAAACGTAAAACTATCCATTGCCGCGTTGCACATCTGTCAAATTTACGACCAGAGAGCCAATTGCCTCACATTCCGGGTTTTGATCAATGCTCCATTGGTGTGCACCGAAAAATTCGTGATATGATCCGCGCATGTTTACGCCTCTCACTCATATCAATATCTCTCTTCCGGTTTCGCGGCGGTTTTCCGTCGTCTCGGCCTTTCATATATAAGGCGGTTAAGACACAGGCTCTTAACCGCCGTTATTACAACTGACGCAGCCATACTGCGGCCGGTTATCTTTAAGAAGTCCACACTCAAATAGATGACATCGCTTAGATCGACGGAATTTCGCTGAGCAGACCAGCTCGCTTTGAGGCGTATTGATTAATCGGAACACGTGCACCGCGACAGCGGCAGCCGCTCACATCAGGACAACACAACAGTAGCAACAGGTATTAACTGATATGAATGCCACCATCAATGCGCGCATCGAAGCTATTTTCGATCAGGTCACCAAACGCAATCCCGGCGAACCCGAATTCCATCAGGCGGTGTGGGAAGTTATCGACACTCTGGGGCCCGTACTGCTCAAACATCCCGAATACGCCGATCAAAAAATTATCGAGCGCATTTGCGAGCCCGAAAGACAAATTATTTTCCGTGTGCCCTGGCAAGATGACCGCGGCGAAGTGCAGATCAATCGCGGCTTTCGCGTTGGCTTCAACAGTGCCCTAGGGCCCTATAAAGGCGGTCTGCGATTTCATCCGTCCGTCTCTCTGGGCACCATAAAATTTCTCGGTTTTGAACAGACCTTCAAAAACGCGCTGTCGGGCATGCCCATCGGCGGTGCCAAAGGCGGTTCCGATTTTGATCCAAAGAATAAAAGCGACGGCGAAGTGATGCGCTTCTGTCAAAGTTTTATGACGGAACTCTATCGCCATATCGGCGAATTTACCGATGTTCCCGCTGGCGATATCGGCGTGGGCGCACGCGAAATCGGCTACTTGTTCGGCCAGTACAAACGCATTACCAATCGCTATGAATCCGGCGTTATTACCGGTAAAAGTCCATCCTGGGGCGGTGCGCTGGTGCGGCGAGAAGCCACCGGTTATGGTTGTGTTTATTTCGCCCGCGAAATGCTGAATGCACGAGGAATTTCTCTCGAAGGGAAAACCGCAGTGGTTTCTGGCTCCGGCAACGTGGCCATCTACGCCATCGAAAAATTACAGGAATACGGCGTTAAAGTTGTCGCCTGTTCCGATTCATCCGGCGTCATTCATGATCCCAACGGTTTGGATCTGGAAACCATCAAACAAATCAAAGAAGTCGAACGCGGTCGCATCGGCGCTTATCGCGTAACGCACAAAAAAGCCAACTACATTGCCAATGGCAATATCTGGGATATTCCCTGCGATATCGCTTTCCCCTGCGCAACGCAAAATGAATTGAGCGAAGAATCCGCGCGCACTCTGGTCGCCAATGGCTGTATCGCCGTCAGCGAAGGCGCCAACATGCCCACTACTCCGGGTGGCGTAAAAGTATTTTTGGATGCGGGAATTTCCTACGGCCCTGGCAAAGCAGCCAATGCCGGCGGCGTAGCCACTTCCGCTCTGGAAATGCAGCAAAACGCCAGTCGCGATAACTGGTCGTTTGAATACACGGACAAAAAATTGCAAAACATCATGATGGACATTCACAGAGATTGTTATGAAACCGCCAAGGAATATGGTTTGAACAATAACTACGTAGCGGGCGCCAATATAGTCGGCTTTAAGCGCGTGGCTGTGGCAATGCTCGCTTTCGGCATTATTTAAGGCCCCAATGGCATTGCCGCAGATTGCTTCGGCAATGCCAAACAACTGAGGCCAAACAACTGAGGCCAAACAAAAAGTATCGAACAATGATTATTGATCGTCAGCTGTTTATCTTGCGGAGACCTCCCGCCTTCCCCACCTAAACCGGGCGCGGGATGCGCCCGGCTTCTGTTTTAGCTCGCCCCGGCCGGCAGTTTCACCGGCAGATGTTGCACACCTGAAATTCAGGTCCGACATCATTCAGCGCGAGTGCAGATTGGTTAACCACTCAAGTATCGCTGCTCCGACGGAACGGCGTGAATCTGTTTGTGCGTCTGTTTCTGTCGCAGCCAATTTGCTCATGAGGAAAATTCCATGACGAAAGAAAAAGCCAAGAAAGAACCACAAAAGACGCTTAAGGAAAAACGTCGCGAGAAAAAGGAAAAGAAAGGTGGGAAAGGTGTTTCCAATTTATAAATAAATTTCGGTGGCGGATCCCCGCCACCCTTTTTACTGCGGTGAAACTATCATGTTCGAATCGAGCAATAGAATTACTCTGTTGTGCAAAACCGATTACGCCCGGCTGACGAATTCCATCGCCCGGCTGAGCGATAAAGAAAAACGCCAGAGCAAAGGGCATCCAACGCTCGACAAAGCCCTGGTGGTGGACGATCACATGTTGCCCGATGATATGGCGAGAATCGGCAGCCTAGTCTGCTTAAAAGACCTGGGCACAGGCTCCATTGCCAGATTC
>JAEZGT010000014.1 GCA_023416875.1 Pseudomonadota bacterium | reverse complement strand
GCGATAATTTTCCGCATCTTCTTCGGAATAGGCATTGGATTCGCCCTGATACCAAATCACGCCTTTTACTGGAACCTGGAACAGCGGATGCACCATTTTGTTGTACAAGGCTGTGCCGGTATTGTGGAATTGATCCGCGACCGTCACGGTTACCCGGTCTGCTTTTATTTTCCATTCGCCTGCAAGTGGATAACGTTTGCCATTCGCTGTTTCCACATACAACAGATTGGCAGTGGAATAAATTCCGCCACCGCCTTGTTTATCGTCCACGCGAACCGCAATGTGATTTTTCCGGGCCGCAAAAATTTTGCTGGCACTTTATAAGTACGGACCTGATCGTAACCATCAGTTTCGCCAACTTTGTGGCCGTTGACCCAGGTGATATCAGCGTCGTCGATTTTGCCCAGGCCGAGGGTAATATCCTGTTTGGCTTCCGCATCGCGGAGTTCGAACATTTTGCGATACCACATGACGCCGTCAACACCGGGATAATCCTGTTCCTCCCACAAACTTGGAGCCTGAATCGTCGACCAATCTTGTTCATTGAGGTTTGCCGCGCTCCAGTCGGCAACAGCGCTGTCAATTTGCTTAACCAGTGAACCGGGCCAGCGCTGCACCAATTGGCGGACTTTATCGGCTTTAGCTTCGCCGGTAACAACCATTTGCTGCAGCGTTGCTTGAGCTTCTTCGGAGGAAATGCCGAGATTTTGCGCGCTCATCCAACCCTCAATGCGGCTGCCGCCCCAGGTGGAATTAATCAGCCCGATGGGCACGCCGGTTTCGCGCTGAATCACCTTGGCGAAATACCAGCCCACTGCGGTGAAATCGCCGAGATTAGCACTGTTGGCCGGTTGCCAGTCGCCGCCTGTCAGAGTGGAGGAAGGCTCCACCGCCCAGGAGCGCGGCACTTTGAAATGGCGAATCTGTGGATGATTGGCGGCGGCAATTTCCGCGTCGGCGCCAGCGCTGTCGCGCACTACCCATTCCATATTGGATTGACCGGAAGCAACCCAGACGTCGCCGATCAATAAATCGTTCACGGTGCGGGAAAATCCACCGCTGCTGATGTTGAGTTCGTAAGGGCCGCCGGCTTTGCGCGCCGGAAAGACCGCGCGCCAATTGCCTTGGGCGTCTGCCTGAATTTGCCGCTCTTCTCCGGCGAAACGCGCCACTACCTGCGCTCCGGCGGGCGCCGTTCCCCAAATGGGAATGGGGGCATTTCGTTGCAGCACGGCGCCGTCGCTCAATAAATGGGGCAGTTTGATATTGGCATTGGCCTGCACCGCAGCCAATGCGAGAAAAAATAAACCGGAAATGCGTTTTAGTGTTTTTGCGATCACGCCAATATCACCTTTTATTTTTTTAAGGAGGGAAGAGGTTACGCCATTTTTGTGGTGGATTGAACGCCGGGTCGAGGTTGAGTTTTTATTTCGACGTTGTGACGGACGTTATTGCCAATCCTGCACGTCGTATTTATCCAGAATATTTTTCAGCTCGCCGGAGGCGCGCAGTTCCCGCGTGCCGTCACCGATTAATTTTACGTATTCCACGGAAGAGGCTTTTCTCGGGGTGCAGGCGACATAGAGATTTTCCGGCTTATTTATGGAACCGGCAAATTCGACGTGGTTGGTGAGATGCATCTCTTTAAGCTTGGCATTGAGCACGGCGGGAGATTCCAGCACCACGTCGATTCGGCTGCTCAAAACTTTGCGAATATTTTGCTCCAAAGCGTGCTCGCCGCTAAGCAGGTGGACGCGCTCGGGATTTGCGGCAATAAAGGTGTCAATTTCCTTGCCGTAACTGTAGCTGGCGACCGCGCCGACATTGACGAGTTTCAGCGCATCCAAATTGGAATAGCGCCATGTGGAACCTTTTTTGACGAAGGCGGCGGTGTTTGTGGCGCCCTGGCTGATATTAGGGAAGAGAAAATTCGGTGCGTCGCTCTTATAGGCGCCCACCACACAATCGATCAGGCCATTTTTCGCCTGCTGCAGTGCGCGCGCCCAGGGCATTAGATCGTAATCCACTTGATGGCCGGCTTTTTCCAAAGAATAACGCGCGATTTCAATCATAAATCCAGGATTGGGATCATTCGGATCGCCATTCATGGGATACCAGCGGTCGGCACGGATGACCACGGTATCCGCCTGCGCCGTGCCGGTCAGCAGCGCCAGGAGTAAACCCAAAGAGTGAAGAAATATGCGTGGAGAAACCGTAGGACGGCGCGCGACGGTCACTAAATGTGGGCGGAGCATCGGGATCGAGCCTGATTGGTTGAATGAATGAGAACAGGACCCGCGTTCCCGCAGGTTCGAGGTGTAGACGGGTCTTTTTAAAGAATAGATGCTCGCACGCTGTTCTTCTAAAGAGTTTATAAATCGACGCACAAATTCATATCGCCAAACTCCATAACCAGACAGTAACGAAGGACAGCATAAGGCTATAACCGATAATGGTCGAAACCATACGCGGCGCCAGTTGATACATAAGCGCGAGGGCCCCGGTAGAAATCATCGCCGGCATGGCCGCTTCCAGCACTATGGTTTTGGCGATCAACGGCTCGAGGTGCAGCAGGGACACCAAGCCCCACGCAAACAGCGGTTTGGCGGCGAGGATAAACACCAGAGCGAGCAGAATGAGGCGAACCTCGCTGCGTTCGATACGCAGCCGCCACTGCATACCCACCGCCACCATTACCACCGGCACCAGGGTGGCAGCCAAGCGCTGCAGCACCTCATCGACGAGGCGCGGTGGCGGGTAGAAGTGCAACACCAGTCCAACCAGCAGAGCACCAAAAGGTGGGAACTTCACCATCTTGCGCCAGAAGGGTTCGGCGCTGGCGTGGTTGCCGCCGGAGTAGCGGGTGGCGATGGCGATACCCAAGGTATTGAAGGCGATAAAGGTGCCGAGCTGGTCGTACAAAATGGCGTAGGGCAGGGCGGTGGGGCCCATATGCGCTTCAATCAGCGGCAGACCGATAAAGGTGGTGTTGCCGAGGACGGTCACCAGCAACATGGCGCCGGTGGTAGTGGGAGACCATTGCAAGGCTCGGGCACATAGCCAAGTGAATGCCCCGCTCGCTCCCATAATGATCCAGGCGCAGAGCACCGGGGCCAGCGCGTGCAGTTCCAGCGGCACCTTGGGTATTTGCACCAGAACCAGCGCCGGCAGCGCGATATAGATGACGTAGGCATTGAGGGTTTGCGCCGAGGATTCCGGAAATTGCCGCACCCTTTGCAAAACTTTGCCGAGCACCAGGCACAGAATGGCGAGTAACAGGTTAGACATAATCGTGTAGACGCATCAAACGGGAAAAAAGTTGGTATGCCAATGGCGCGCGATGTCCACCCGGCGGCACAACCAAACGTCGTTTTTACTCTGCACATAGGCGACAAAATCCTGCAGCGCGCGAAAGCGCGCCGGACGGCCGATGATGCGACAGTGCAGACCGATGTTCATCAATTTGGGCGTGTATGCGCCCTCGGCATAGAGAACGTCGAAACAATCTTTCAAATACTGAAAAAACTGCTCGCTGGTATGAAAGCCCTGGGGCGTGGCAAAGCGCATATCGTTGCTGTCCAGGGTGTAGGGAATCACCAGATGCGGCGTGGCAAAACTGCGGTCCCAATAGGGCAGGTCATCGGCGTAACTGTCGGACGAATAAAGAAATCCTCCCTGCTCCACCACCAGGCGGCGGGTGTTGGGACTGTCGCGGCCGGTATACCAGCCGAGGGGGCGCTCGCCGGTGACCTGGGTGTGGATGGCGATCGCCTGCTGAATCTGGTGGCGCTCCTCGTCTTCAGACATAAATTGATGATCGATCCAGCGGTAGCCGTGGCTGGCGATTTCCCAGTCGCATTCCCGCATAGCAGCGACGGCTTCAGGGTTGCGCGCCAGCGCCATGGCGACGCCGTAGACGGTGACCGGAATTTTGTGTTGTTCGAACAGCCGATGAATGCGCCAGAAACCGGCGCGGCTGCCGTATTCATACATGGATTCCATGCTCATATGGCGCGCGGGATAAGCCCGGGCGCCGATAATTTCCGACAGAAACGTCTCCGAGGCCTCATCCCCGTGCAGCACGCAATTTTCCCCGCCCTCCTCGTAATTCAGCACAAACTGCACCGCGATGCGCGCTTTGTTTGGCCAGGGATTGGCGGGAGTGGAACGGCCATAGCCGATCATATCGCGGGGGTAGGAAGTCAATGTCATGGGCACCTGCGCTCAGCGGGAATCAATGGATTGATTGTATGCCGCAGCGGGAAGGCGCGCACGGGCGCGCTCAGGGCGTGCGGCCATCCGCCACCAGGATAGTAGCGATGGAAGTGAACGACTGTTCCGCATGCTCCAGTTCGGCAAACCCTTCCGCACACACCACAATTACCACCGATTTGCTCAGGTCGCGGGCGTTGGTGATGCCGAGGTTGCAGGCCCGGTTCGGCTGTGTTCCGGGGTTCAGGCGTTTAGCGCCGCTGGTGACATCCTCTATATGGCTCAGCAGCAGGTCGGTGTGTTTGGTGTTGACCAGCTCGCCGCGGCCCAGGCGTTCCATCAGCGAGCCCATCGCCCGCAAGGTGCCGGTATTGAGGTTTTTGCCATGATTGCGCTCTGGCTGGAGTGTGTTAAAAGGGCCGAGATCCGCGCCAACATTGCGCTGGGTTTGTTGATTGAAATTATCGACGCCGAGTTCGCGCAGCAGCATATTGGTGGCGGTGTTGTCGTTGTCTTGCAGCGACCGTTTCAGCAGGTCGCCAATGCTGTGACGGCTGCCGACGTCGGCAAATATGCCGCTGGAACCATCGGCAAAGTCGGATCGCTGCAGCACGAGCTCATCATTCAGCGAGAGACTTTTATTTTCCACTGCCTGCAGCACCGCAATCGCCAGGGGAATTTTCAACAGGGAAGCCAGATACCATTTACGCTCGGCGCGATAATCGATTTCCTCTCCCGTGTTGAGGTTCTTCACATATACGCCCAACTCTCCTCGGGTGCTTTCATCCAAAACACGCAATTTATCGAGAGTCGTCTCTGCGGGTTCCACGGCGTTCACCAGAGAATTACAAAGAACCGTGAGCAAGAAAAAATAACGGCAGCAGAAGAAAAAGTTAAGGGTTGCTACATTCATGAATTTCTCCGCAGCAATAAGAGCGCCTTAATCAAATAAAAATCTCCTGCAATCGCAGCGGGACACAAGCTTAAATAAAAGCACTCCGACCTAAAAAGGCGTGTTCACTAAAATCTGATCTTTAAATCGTTTTGAATTTCCGGTGTCGTTACAGTCAACATGAGTCGTTACAATCAACATGAGTCGTTACGCTCAACATAATTTGGGGCGGCATAACGCTGCGATGCGAGAAACGGAAATAAAATTTGCAAATTAAATTTTTGGCTTGCTTATGACTGTGCGCTGCTCAACCGATGATAAAAAACCGACTGCATGAGGTTATATGTGGAACGGCGCTCTATTCCGGGAAGTTTGGAATTTAACAAAATGCTGATTTGGACTAGATAGCGTTATAAAAAATTCGCATAAAAAATCATGACATCCAAGCAGCGCTTCTTAGAGTCTTGTCTATACTTTTGTCGTACTCGCCGTTATGGGTGCATCAG
>JAEZGT010000363.1 GCA_023416875.1 Pseudomonadota bacterium | reverse complement strand
CCGTCACCTTGAAAGGTGGACTGCATTTCAAAACATTTGACTTTGAAACCACGGAAGCGCGCTTGGCTACTGAAAGCGCATCCATTCCTGCGGAAACCAATCCCGCGTATCAAACTGCAGTGGCAATTGCCGGTATTGCTTTCACGGAAGACAACACCACCTTATACAACGCCGGTGTAGGTCCCCAGGGCACCTGGCGCATTCCCAATCTCGATGCCATTGCACAGCAATACGGCCTTTACGCCGGTGGGCCTTTTGCGACCAGCCCGACCTTCCGCCTTGCCGATAATTATTCTGCAGAGGAAGAGACTTTAGGTGTGTGGGTGCAATTGGCGTTCGATACGCAAATTAATAACACGCCAGTGCGCGGTGATGTTGGTTTCCGTTATGTGGATACCGATCAATCGTCCACAGCCTGGGCGCGAGTCGCTAACACTGATCAGCAGATTACCCGCGAGCACTCCTATGACGATTTGCTGCCATCTGTAAATCTGGTATTCGAGCCGATTGAAAATGTGCTGCTGCGCTTTGCCTATGCGGAAGTGATGGCGCGGGCCGGTTTGCAAAGCATTCGCCCCAATCTGTCGATTTCCGCTTCCGGCGCCAACCGCACCATTCAGGGCGGCAATCCACAATTGGAGCCGACCAAAGCGAAAAATTTCGATGTGGGTGTGGAAGTTTATTTTGAGGATGGCGGCGCGTTTTCTGCAGCGGTCTTCAAAAAAGAAATCGACTCTTTTGTGCAGGAATTGCGGCGCACTATTCCATTTACCGAAGTGAGTTACAACGGAGAGCCATTGCCGGCGCAATGGGCGGTAGATGCATGCACCGCCGGGCCGGGATATACCCCCGGTGGTTGTGACGAAAATGTGCTGTGGGATTATCGTGTTCCCTTAAATGGACCGGGCGGTGATCTTTACGGATTTGAAGTGGCTTACCAGCAACCCTTTACATTTCTACCAGGCTTCTTCAGCAATTTTGGCGTCATCGCCAATTACACATATGTGAAAGCGCAGCTCGATTACACGGATCTCAACGGCACCGTATTGGCGACGCGCAATCTGAACGGCTTATCCGAGTCGACCAAAAGCGCGACGCTGTATTACGAGCAGGATAAATTCAGCGCGCGTATTTCTACTGTCACGCGCTCATCCTATTTGACCCAGCCGCTGGGGCGAGACGGCAATGATATGGAAGGTACCAGTGCCACCACCAACGTGGATGCGGTGGTGTCTTATCAGCTGACCGATCAGTGGAAATTATCCTTGGAAGCGTTGAATTTGACCGACGAAGTGGATGATCAGTGGGTCGATAGTGTAGGTAATCGTTTGTCGTATTATCACGAAACCGGCAAGCAGTTTTACCTTGGCGTGCAGTACAAATATTGACGCATGAGAATAAAAAACATGAAGTCGGCGCACCAAACCATTTCCCTTGCATTTGCATTTGCATTTGCCTGTCTGTCGCTGCACACAGGCTGCAATCAAATCTCCGCGCAAAAATCAGCGGCGGCCGGCACTTCGCTGGCCACGCTTGAGCTTGCCAATCCCTCGAATTTCCCTCGCGCTAGCGAGCCGGTTTACCTCAGTTTTTATGATCTGGGTGTAGCGGGGCGAGAGGACTTGGTTTTTGCCAGTAATGACCGGCTCCTGCCGACGGATTTGGTCGATGTCGATGGCGATGGTCAGACAGACGGAATCTTCACTGCGGTGGATTTTGCCGCAGGAGAAGTTCGGCTTCTCAATGTGATGCCAGCAGCCAGCAAAACCAAACCGCAAGCGCCAAAACGCGCGCAGGCGGAAATTTCCGTAAAACGCGACGGCAAATGGATTCCACGCACCGACGGCAGTGGCTACCAGAATTACGAAGGCGGCGAATTCGTTAATGTTGAAAGAGTAACGATTCCCGCTTATTACACGGATCACTCCAATTGGATTCGCTATGAAGGGCCGGGTATTGAGTCTGACCGGGTCGGCTATAGGATTTATTTAGATGGGCGCAACGGTTTTGATATTTTCGGTAAATCCGTTGCGGAACTGGTATTGCAACAGGTCGGCCTGGACGGCTACGAGTCCTACCATCATCCGCAGCCCTGGGGGATGGATTTATTAAAAGTCGGTAAATCCCTGGGTGCTGGCGGCTTTGGTTATTGGGATGGCCAACAACTAGTGCATCTGCAACATGTGCAGGAGCGCAGTGCGCAGATTTTGAATAACGGCGATTTTTACGCTGGTTTTACCATTGACTATCGCGGCTGGCAGATGGCAAATACCACGGCGGATGTCAACGCGTATTTTTCCATGAGCGCCGGCAGTCGTCTGGTAAAAAACCAAGTGAAAATCAGCGGGGAAATAGCCAACCTCGCGGCGGGCCTTGTCGCTCATCCCAATACGCAATTTATTCAAGGGCCACAGAATATTCCGGGCGACGCTTTCACCTATATCGCCAGTTGGGGGCCGCAAAGTCTGGACGGCAAGGATCTCGGCATGGCGGTTTTCTTTCGTCGTGGCGATAACCCGCGCATTTTTAATGATGGCTCAAGTCATATTGCCCTTCTGACTCCGGCCGGTGGTGAAGTGACCTATTATTTTGCAGCTGCCTGGCAGGGTGAAAATGGCGCAAGCATTAAAACGCAAGAAGAATTCGAAACCTATCTCGCTCAGGAAGCCGAGCGCCTGACGCGGCCGCTGCGCCAGCGTTTAACCACCCAGCTGAGTCGGCAGGCCAAACCATCGAATATTTCCGCAGCCGATGCGCTGGCTTGGTCAACCAAACTCGCTGATGCGGAATTGCAGCGCAAAACCCTCAGCTACAAATTCGACGGCTGGGACGTCAATCGCAAACGCAAACCGAAATTCGAATACGACATCGTCGGTTTGCTGCCGATGACTTACGACGAATTGGCCAAAGTTACCGCTAATCCGGTATATGCGGATGTGAAATTTCAGGTGACGGCAAGTTTTATCGCTCCGGATGGAACCATCCGTCAGTACGACAAAAAATCTTTCAATATGGACAGCGTGGCGCCTGGACGCGCACTTCTGCGCGTTTATCGCGAACAGCCGCAGGCGCATTATCGCAAGGCGCTGGCACAACTGCGTGAACAACTGCGCGATCAACCCAAAACTGCAAACGGCGCTTTCTGGCATAAACAAATTTACCCAGGCCAATTGTGGTTGGATGGTGTCTATATGGGTATGCCGTTTCTCGCTGAATATGCCCTGTTATTTGAAGAGGGTGAACAGCAGGAAAAATCCTTCGACGAAGTGGTACATGAATTTGTTATCACCGAGGAAATACTGAAAGACCCGAAAACCGGTTTGTACTTGCACGCATGGGATGAATATCGCCAACAGGATTGGGCGGATCGGAGCACGGGTTTGTCGTCGCAGTTTTGGGCGCGGGGTATGGGCTGGCTGTCCATGGCCTTGGTGGATGTTTTGGATTATCTGCCACAGGAGCGCGCGGCGGATCGCCAGCGGCTTATTGATATGGCAGCGGATCTGGCCAAAACGTTGCGACGCTATCAGGATCCGACAGGCACTTGGTGGCAGATCATGGATCGGCCGGGTGCGCTCGCCAATTATCGCGAATCGAGCGCCAGCGCCATGTTTACCTATTTTCTCGCCAAAGCCGTGAATCAAGGATATTTGACCGAACAGAATTTCGGCTCAGGTTTGCATGATTTTGTCTTGAGCGCCTACAAAGGATTAATCGATGAGTTTGTGTTGGTGCATGCGGATGGCCATATCAGCATGACCAACCAATGTTATGTCGCGGGGCTCGGTTATGGCCGCGACGGCAGTTACGACTATTACATGAATGAAAGCATCTCGCGCAATGACCCCAAAGGCACGGTGCCGTTTATGTTGGCGGGCATCGAGGTGCATAAATTTCTGCAGAGGTTTACCAATGAGTTCTAATATTAAATTGAACGCGAATGTTGAAGAGCGTTTCGCGGTTCATGTGGATGATTACCGTCACTACGATACTGAAACCCTGCGCAGGCATTTTCATGTGCCCAATGTTTTCGGCGTGGATGAAGTGCGCTGGGTTTATACCCACTACGATCGCATGATGGTCGGCGGTGTTATTCCGGAGAAAGGTTCCGTCGAGCTGTTGCCGGTGTCGCACAATAAAATGCCATTTTTTCTCGCCCGGCGGGAACTGGGTGTGATCAACGTCGGCGGTGCCGGCACGGTGAGCGTTGATGGCGCGTTACATAAATTGGACTATAAAGAAGCACTTTATGTGGGTAAGGATGCCCGCGAGGTGATTTTTAGCAGCGCCGATCCGCAAAAGCCTGCGCGTTTTTATTTGTTGTCCACGCCCGCGCATATGGCCTACCCGACAGTAAAAGTCGGCCCGGAAAATGGCGAAGTAGTGCAGATGGGCGCGTTGGAAACCAGTAACGCGCGCACCATCCGCAAGTTGCTCGTCAGTCCGATTATTGAAACCTGCCAGTTGCAGATGGGCATGACAGAGCTTAAAGCCGGCAGCGTCTGGAATACCATGCCGCCACACACCCATTCCCGTCGGATGGAAGTGTATTTTTATTTTGAGGTGCCGGAAAATCAGGCGGTTTGTCATTTTATGGGGCCGCAGGATCAAACCCGTCATATCTGGCTCAATAATCAAGAAGCGGTCATTTCGCCGCCCTGGTCCATGCACTGCGCCGCCGGTACCAGCAATTACATTTTTATCTGGGGCATGGCCGGGGAAAATCTCGATTATGGCGATATGGATTTTTGTCGCCCCTGTGATTTGCGCTGAGAATTCACTATGTCCTCACATTCATTGTTCGATCTCACCGGCAAGGTGGCGCTGATTACTGGCGGTACTCACGGCCTCGGTATGGCCATGGCGGAGGGTTTGGCGAGTGCGGGCGCGCGCATTGTGGTGAACGGCCAATCCAGTCAGGAAAAAATCGACGCGGCGGTTGCGCATTATCGCGCCAAAGGTTTTACCGCTTACGGCTATCGCTTTGATGTATGCGATCCTGAGCAGACGGAAAATGCCATTTCCCGCATCGAAAGCGAAGTTGGGCCAATTGATATTCTGGTGAATAATGCGGGCATTATTAAACGCATTCCTTTGTTGGATATGCCTCTGGCGGATTGGGAGCAGGTGATTCGCACCGATCTCACCAGCGTTTTTGTGGTGAGCAAAGCCGTGGTGAAAAATATGATTGCCCGCGGCGCCGGCAAGGTCATCAATATCTGTTCGATGATGAGCGAACTCGGGCGCGATTCCGTGGGCGCCTATGCCGCCGCCAAAGGCGGATTGAAAATGCTCACCCGCAATATGGCCACCGAATGGGCGCGCCACAATATTCAGGTGAATGGTATTGGCCCCGGATATTTTGCCACCAGCCAAACCGCGCCTATTCGGGTATCGGGAAATCCGCTTAACGACTTTATTATTCAGCGCACTCCGGCGGGCAAATGGGGCGATCCCGAGGATTTGCAGGGCGCGGCGATTTTTCTGGCGAGCCGCGCCAGCAATTTTGTCACCGGGCAAATTGTGTATGTGGATGGTGGGATTCTGGCCACCATTGGGCGGCCTGCCGGCGAGTAAAAAAATCACAAAAAAGCCCGGTTTCCCGGGCTTTTGTTTATGTGAGGTTGAGAGACGTATTAGGTTAATTGCGCCAGCAATTTCCGCACGGCCGCCTGCATGCCTTCTGCAGAGATAGATTCCAGCCATTGCCGCGTCTGCTGTTTTATCAAATTATTGCCGGATAAATCGCGTCCAAAAATTCCTTCCTGAGCAAAAAATGCGTTGACCAATTGCTCCGGCGTCGTGCCATGGCTTTGCCACAGTGATGCAAAAATATCGGCTTGTGGATCCGAAATTTTGATCGCTTCACCTTGTTCGTCTACGCCTTTAACAAAACGAATCCACGCGGCGAGAGCGAATGCATAAATCTGCGTGTCCTGATTGTTTTCAATCAGTTTGCGCAGACTGTTGAGCCAGCGCTGGGGCACCTTCTGCGATCCGTCCATAGCGATTTGCCAGGTTTTGTGTTGCAGACCTGGGTTGGCGAAACGCTCGCGCAATTGTTGTTGATACGCGGTCACGTCGAAATTGGCCGGCGGAGTAAAAGTAGTGGCCGCGCGCTCCATAAACACACGTGTTAATGCGACAAAATTCGGGTCCTGCATAACCTGATAAATCGTCGCGTAACCGGCGAGATAACCGCTGTAAGCCAGCAAACTGTGGCTGCCGTTGAGCAGGCGCAGCTTCATGGTTTCGTAATGGCCGACGTCTTTTACCAACAGCGCCCCGACGCTCTCCCAGGCCGGGCGCGCGCGACAAAAATTGTCTTCGATAACCCATTGGGTAAAAGGCTCGGCCACCACCAAACCTTCGTCTCTGTAGCCGTACTGATTTTCCAGCCACTGAATATCATCCGCAGTTGTAGCCGGCACTATGCGGTCGATCATGGTGCCGGGAAAGCTGACTTCCTGACGTATCCAGGCGGCTAACTCGGGATTGATTGCCTCCGCCAGCCCGGTCACTACAGCTTTGGTGACAGCGCCGTTGTCCGGCAGGTTATCGCAGCTCATCACGCTCAGCGGCCCGAGGTTTTCCCTCCAACGTTTATTCAAACCGGCAACGATAAAACCCGGCGCGGATTTAGGTTGGTCCGGGTTGGCGATGTCGTGCTGAATATCCGGGTGCTGCAAATTGAGGACGCCGCTGGCGGGCAGATGGCAATAGCCTTTTTCGGTCACCGTAAGGGAAACGATGGTGACTTGCGGCGCGGCGATTGCCGCGATGATCGCGGCGGGATCTTCCGGTCCCACCAGCACTTTTTGTACGGCGCCGATAATCTGCGGGCGATCGCTCGCGCCGCGCTCCAAGACGGTGTACAGGCCGTCCTGAGGTTCCAGCTGTTGGCGCACGAATTCCGAACGCAGGCTGCAGCCGATAATGCCCCAGTCGCCGCCGGAGCGGTTCATCACCGCCTCGGTGTAAAAGGCCTGGTGGGCGCGGTGGAAAGCGCCTATGCCCAGATGCACTATGCCGGGTTCGACACGGGTGCGGTCGTATTGTGGGCGGGGAATCTCCAGGCTGGCCAAGAGGGCGGAGTTGAGTCGCGGCATAAATCAATCTCGTAACAAGCGCCCGCTGATCGGCGGGTGCGGCAATAAAGCAGAAGATCAGAGTTTGTAGGCTTTCTTCACCAAGTTATATGTCAGATCCACCGCCAGCTCGCGGGCTTCATCCTCCTGAATGCGATGTTCCGCCACCAGTTGCGCCAGAAAGCCGCAGTCCATCCGGCGCGCCACGTCGTGGCGAGCGGGGATGGAGAGGAAGGCGCGGGTGTCGTCATTGAAGCCGACGGTGTTGTAGAAGCCGGCGGTTTCGGTGGTCTGCTCGCGGAAACGGCGCATGCCTTCTGGGCTGTCGTGGAACCACCAGGCGGGGCCCAGGCGCAAGCATGGGTAGTGGCCGGCCAGCGGCGCGAGTTCGCGGCTGTACACCGTTTCATCCAGAGTGAACAGGATAATGGTGAGTTTGGATTCATTGCCAAAGCGGTCCAGCAGCGGTTTCAGCGCCTGCACGTAGGTGGTGGTCATCGGAATATCCGCACCTTTGTCGCGTCCGTAGCGGCTGAATAGACGCGCGTTATGGTTGCGGAAAGAGCCCGGGTGGATCTGCATCACCAGGCCGTCATCGAGGCTCATGGCCGCCATTTCGGTGAGCATCTGGCCGCGGAACAATTCTGCCTGCTGCGGGGTGCACGTGCCGGCGAGGGCCTGAGCGAAAAGGGCTTCGGCCTCGGCCGGACTCAAATCCGCCGTCGCCGCCGTGGGATGGCCGTGGTCGGTGGAGGTAGCGCCCATCTGGCGGAAGTAGTCGCGGCGCTGGCGCAGGGCGGTGAGGAAGCCCTTGTAACTTTGCGTGTCCTCGCCGGTGATTTCACCGAGGCGAGCAACGTTGCGGGCGAAGCCTTCAAACTCCGGGTCGATAACCGGGTCCGGTCGGTAGGCGGTAATGACATTGCCCTTCCAGCCGCTGGCGCGGATTTTCTGGTGATGGCGAAGGTCATCCAATGGCGATTCGGTGGTGGCCAGCCATTCGATGTTAAAGCGCTCGAACAGCGCCCGCGGCAGAAATTCCGGACGGCTCAGGCAGGCGTTGATGTGATCGAAATATTCATCTGCAGTAGCGCTGTTCAGCGCAACTTCCAATCCAAACACTTCCTTGAACACATGGTCCAGCCACATGCGCGAGGGCGTGCCGCGGAAGGCGTAATAGTGCTCGGCAAATAAACGCCAGGTTTTGCGCGGATCGGTCTCTACCGGTGTGCCGTCCTTCGTTGGAATGCCTAGCGACTCCATTGGCACGCCCAGGCTGTACATCATGCGGAAGACATAGTGGTCGGGGCGGATTAACAACTCGGTGGCGTTGCCGAAAGGTGCGTTGTCCGCAAACCACTGGGGATCGGTATGGCCGTGAGGGCTGACGATAGGCAGATTTTTAACTTCGTCGTAGAGCCGCCGGGCAATGGCTCTCTGAGTGGGATCGACGGAGAACAATCGGTCGGGGTGCAACGTCAGCGGTTGTCGGGTGGTGTGTTTCATAATCCACTCTTTCAATAATCGGTGATGGAGAGGCGCGTTGAATCCTAATAAAGAGGTCAGGCCAATTTGTAATGTAAATCTGCCATAACGACGCTTAAGACGTGTCTGCGGCGGCCTGTGAGACTGCCTGCAAAAGCCAACATTTGTCAACAAAGACAGCAAATTATCTCTGGTATTGCGGGCGAAAAAACGACATCATGTGCCTCTTGAACTGGTAAGGCCAGATTTTCCGGCAGCGCCACCAGCCCCATCCGGAACTGACCTTTAGCAAGCAGAGGCACAATCTTTTATGTCGGTACAGATTCTCGCCATAGGCGAGGTGATGCTGGAGCTGGCTCCTGCGGGGGAGACCGGCGGCAAAAAACTCCTGGCTCTTGGTTACGCTGGAGATACCTACAACACCGCGGTCTATTTAGCGCGACTCGGCGTCAGCACCGCCTATTTCACCCGCCTTGGCGACGACCCCTATAGCAGTGAGCTGCTGCAGTTGATGGCGCAGGAGGGGCTCGACACCACCTCCATCGAGATTGTCTCCGGTCGCACACCCGGCCTCTATCTGATCGCCAATCAACCTAATGGCGAGCGCAGCTTCAGCTTCTGGCGCGGCCAATCCCCGGCACGGGAGATGTTCGCTACTCAGGCGTCCACCGCTGCCCTGGAACAGCGTCTGTTGGAGATTCCCTACGCCTATTTGAGCGGCGTCACCTTGGGCATTCTTTCTGACGAGGCGCGTGCGAGTCTGTTGCGGATTCTCGCCAATTTTCGCGCCCGCGGCGGCAAAGTGGTATTCGACAACAACTACCGCCCGCAGCTCTGGCGCCATCGTGAGCACGCTTGCGGTGCCATGGCCGGCGCGCTGGCGGTTGCCGATATCGCGTTATTGACCGATGACGACGAGGCCCGTTTGTGGGGTAGTGGCGAGCCTATGGACGTTCTTCGTCGTTGTATGGATGCAGGGGTTGGTGAGGTGGTCATTAAACGCGGTCCCAACCCAGTGGTTGTGGCGGCGAATGCGCGCAAGGGTGGTTATCCCGAGCAGCAGGTGGAGGTGCCACCAGTGGCGCAAGTGGTGGATACCACTGCCGCAGGAGATTCTTTTAACGCAGGGTATCTCGCCGCGCGTTTCAGCGGTCGCGATCCGGCGTCTGCCGCTGCGCAGGGATGTCGTTGCGCAGGTGTGGTCATCCAGCATCGCGGTGCGATTGTGGCAAGGAATCATTTTCTGCAGGGAATTGCACGCTGAAATAATTTGGGTCGAGGTGATTGGAGTCGGCCCCTGATAACAAAAAAATAAAAAATCTGTTTGTGTCACTGAATTAACTTTTGCGCTGAACCTAAAATCAATTTATTTAGCGCCTAAATTCGTGCATCTTCACAGCGTTATGCGCTGTTTCGTGAAGCTCTGCTGCAAAATAAACCAATAATATAATGTGACGATATGAATACTTCTCCCATAGGCCGTTATCGCTGGACCATCTGCGCGCTGTTGTTTTTTGCAACAACTGTTAACTATCTGGATCGTCAGGTGCTCAGCCTGCTGGCCCCCGATCTCTCCCGCGAATTCGGCTGGTCCAATACCGATTACGCCAATATCACCGCAGTTTTCCAATTCGTTTATGCCATCTCCATGTTGTTTGCCGGTCGTATCATCGACAAACTCGGCACCAAATGGGGATATATCTGGGCGATTATCATCTGGTCCATCGGCGCAATCATTCATGCTTATGCGGTGTGGTTTGGTGAGGCGACTAATAATATTCTGGCAATGATGGGCATTGCCGCTGTGCCTGCATCGGTCGTCGGATTTATGTTTGCTCGCGCGGTACTGGCATTCGGTGAGGCGGGGAATTTTCCGGCGGCAATTAAAGCCACGGCGGAATATTTCCCTAAAAAAGAGCGCTCCTTTGCCACAGGAATTTTTAATTCGGGCGCCAACGTGGGCGCTATTCTGGCGCCTTTAACGGTTCCTTTAATTGCATCGGTGTGGAATTGGCAAACCGCATTTATTTTTGTCGGCGCGATAGGATTTGTCTGGATGGTGCTCTGGGCCATCTTCTATGAAAAGCCGGAAGAGCAGCGCCGACTCAGCGCCGCAGAGCTGGCGTATATCAATAGCGACACTTCTGTTGAAGTAAAAGAGCGGCCTGCGGCAGACTTGACGTTCCGCTGGTTCAAATTGCTCGGTTATCGCCAGACATGGGCATTTGCCCTGGGGAAATTTTTGACCGATGGGGTCTGGTGGTTTTTTCTATTCTGGCTGCCGATTTATCTCGGCAAACAATACGGTCTCAAAAGTACGGAATTGATGTTGCCGCTGGCGGTGCTCTACAGCATGACCATGTTTGGCAGCATTGGCGGCGGCGCTTTCCCTATGTACTTCATCAATCGCGGTTACAACCCCTACGACGGGCGCATGCGCGCCATGTTGTTGATTGCGCTTGTGCCTCTGGTGGTATTGCTGGCGCAACCGCTGGGGCATATTTCGTTCTGGTTGCCGGTGATTTTGATCGGTATAGGTGCATCGGCACACCAAGCTTGGTCGGCCAATATTTTCACCACTGTATCGGATATGTTTCCGAAACACGCGGTGGGATCTGTGGTGGGAATCGGCGGTATGGCAGGTGGTATGGGCGGAGTGGTGATCTCAAAAGTTGGCGGCTGGCTGTTCGATTATTACGGCGCGCAAGGCGATGTAACTACCGGCTACACCATTATGTTTTCCATCTGCGCCGTTGCTTATCTGGTGGCCTGGGGTGTGATGAAAATGTTGGTGCCACGCTACAGACCAATTGAGGATCTGTAACGTGTTTATCAGCGGTTACAGCAAAAACGCCCGCAGGGCAAACCGATAAAGCAAAATCCCCGCCGTCATCAGCATGACTGCAAATGTGCAGGCCATGCCGGCGATGCGAAATTGCAATTGCTCGCGCGTCTGGCTCACCCCATAGGCGTGCAGCAGGCGTCCCACCACCAGCGTTGCTCCCAGCACATGCAGCGCCCACGGATAAAACACCTGCAGCTCCAACGCCAACAACAGCAGCAGCGCTAAGGGTGTGTATTCCGCAAAATTGGAATGCACACGCATGGCGCGCAGCAATTGTTTGTCACCGGCGTCGCCAATACTGGCTTTCAGCGCGCGGCGCAGGCGAATAACACGATAGCTGAGAAATAGAAATAGCAAAGCCAGCAAACTGGCGTAGAAGGGGATGATCTGCGGCATGGTGCGTCCTTTGTGGTTTTAGGCACTGGCAGCCTATCAGAGGTCGAATGCGATTTCCTGGTCGCCCATGTCGTGGCGCGGCTGCCAGAGCAATGCGCCAGCTATTGAATTCCATAACGGGTATATCGTGGTAAGACAGATTTTGCTTGTTTGCAAAAATTGGTAAGGCCATAATGGCATGTCTCGCGTTGCGCAGTGGTGCGATGTTCCTGTAGTCAATATCGCGCTTGTGCCGCGCAGACGACGGCGCCGTGGCCGGTCGTATCACGGTTTTCCTCGCTTACCAGATGCTGTTTATATTGCCCAAAACAGCCTTGGGCTTTTCGTCTGCAGACATTGGCGAAAAGCCCTTTTTTATTTTTCCTGTTCTCGCGCAATCATCACGCCGGTGCCAATGCCAGCGGCGGTTCGGTAAGGGCAAACAATTGTTCGCGCAATTCCAAGATATGTTCCGACCAATAGCGTTCGGTATTGAACCAGGGAAAGTGGTGGGGAAATGCGGGGTCGTGCCAGCGCCGGGCGAGCCAGGCGGCGTAGTGCATCAGGCGCAGGGTGCGCAGACTTTCGATTAAATTCAGCTCGCGTGGATGAAATTCACAGAACATCTCATATCCGTCTATCACGTTTGCCAATTGCGCCAGGCGGC
>JAEZGT010000332.1 GCA_023416875.1 Pseudomonadota bacterium | reverse complement strand
ACCTTCACCACACCCACTGGTGTGCTGGAACTGCTCGACTATATGCCGGTGCAGTGGGATTGCCATCTCGTGCGGGAACTGCGCTGTGTAAAGGGCGAGGTGTCGATCGCGATGAATTGCCAGCCGCGCTTTGACTATGGCCGCGAGCCCGCAGAGGTGGAGGTACAAGAGCAGGGAGTGCTGCTGCGCGGGACGGATCTGTGGTTGCGTCTTGTCGCCACGACGGACATGACCGCGCATGCGGATTCGGTGTCCTGCAACCTGACCTTGTGCCAAGGTGAATCCCATACCTTTGTGCTGACCCATACCCGTCCGGGGGATGCAATGCCTGCGGTGCCGGACCTGCCGGCAACCCGCGACAACTGCGCCAACTGGTGGCGCAACTGGGTTGATCAATGCACTTATGCAGGCCCGTGGCGGGACGCGGTGCGCAGGTCGCTGATCGTGCTCAAGGCGTTGATCTACGCCCCCACCGGTGCGCTGCTCGCCGCCGCCACTACCTCATTGCCGGAGGTTCCCGGCGGCACCGCCAACTGGGACTACCGCTACACCTGGCCGCGTGACGCGGCGCTGGTGTTTGACGTGCTGCTGCGCTCCGGCTTTGTTCACGAGGAAGAAGAGTGGCGCGACTGGCTGCTGCGCGCAGTGCGCCAGTCCGACTGCCAATTGAAAGCCCTCTACACTGTGGACGGCGAGGTCTGTGCCAGCGAACGGGAAATCGACTGGCTGCCGGGATATGGCGGCGCTCGCCCGGTGCGGGTGGGCAATGCCGCCGGCCACCAGTTTCAGCTCGATCTGCGCGGTGAAGTGATCGACATGCTGCATCTGGTGCGCAAGGAGGGGCAGGCGTTGAACCCAGAAATCTGGAAACTGCAGTGCCATCTGCTGACGTTGCTGGAGCAGGACTGGCACCGGCCGGACACAGGCATCTGGGAATCCCGCGACGAGCCGCGTCACTACACCCACTCCAAGGTATTTGCCTGGGCGGCGTTTGCCCGTTCGATCCACGATGCCGAAGCCTATGGGCTGGAGGCGCCGGTGGAACATTGGCGTCAGCTCAGCGAGGCCATCAGGCATGATGTGTTGAACAAGGCGGTGCATCAGGGCAACAACCATTTCGTCCGTTTCTACGGTGATGACCAAGTGGATGCCGCGCTGCTAATGCTGCCGTTGTTGGGATTTTTGCCGCCGGACGATCCCCGCATTGTCGCTACGGTGCGGGAAATCGAGCGGCATCACTGCAGCCCGGAGGGCTTCGTCTACCGCAACCCGCTAACGGACTTTGCCGGCGAGGAAGGCGCCTTTTTGCTCTGCACCTACTGGCTCGCCGACTATTACTTGATCGCCGGGCAGCACACCAAGGCAACAACGCTTTTCGAAACTCTGCTCAATGTCCGCAACGACTTGGGGCTGCTGGCGGAGGAGTACGACCCGGTCAACAAAATTCTCCTCGGCAATTTCCCCCAGAGCTTCAGCCACCTCAGCTTGATTAAAAGCGCTCTGTTGATCGGTGGGCATCAAAAGGTGGAATACAGCGGCGGAGAAAACGAAAATGAGCGATAAGCTCATATGTGTCTATTAACTGTAATAAAAGATTCATATGAAGCTTTTATTTGACAGGGCTTCGCCGTCTGCCTAGGCTGATAACTTATACGGGTCTCTAAAACAGGATAAAAGATACATATATGCCTTCAGCCAGTTCGGTATACGACACCCTGACTGCACAAAACCAGTTGCGCCTGCAGGAGCTGGGTGAACGCTTTCGTTTGGCGCGCCAGCGCCGCCAGTGGACGCAAAAGGATTTGGCTGCTCGCGCCGGTATTTCAGAGGGAACAGTGAAAAAGATCGAGGCCGGCAATCCCCGCGTGCCGGTGGGATTCTGGTTGCAGTTGATGGACATATTCGCCATAGCGGCGGAGATTGAGCAGCTCGTTCTGCCGGAAAACGACCGAGTGGGCGCGGCTATGGACGACCGCCCCCTGCGCCAGCGGGTGCGCAGCCGCGCGACGCCGATCGAATTTGATCTGGAGGATGACTGATGCGCGAGAGTTTTTATGTGCATCTAAAACTCGACGATGGCGGCACCGCCTTGGTGGGACAGTGCATCCGCGACCGAGACCGGGCCCGTGGATACTTTCGCTACGCACCGTCTTATCTTGCGCGCGTAGATGCGTTTCCTCTGGATCCCCTGCATCTGCCGCTGGATGAACAGGTTAAATCCTTTCTTTTCGACCGGGAAAATCCCGGGATTCCCGGCGTACTGCTGGACGCCGGCCCGGATGATTGGGGCAAAAAACTGCTGGTGTGGTCGCGCAAGCCGCCACCGGCAACCCTGGTGGATTTTCTGCTCGCCGGCTCGGGCAGCGGCATAGGCGCGCTGCGCTTTTCCAGCCATAAAACACCGCCGCCGCCGGATGCGCCATTCCGGCCTTTTTCCAGCCTTGAAGATATGATGCGCGCGGCGCGGGCGATTGAAGAGGATCTGCCACCGGAAAAAATCGGCGTTGAACCCGGCGATCTGTTTTTCCTGCGCGGTTCCTCCGTGGGCGGCGCGCGGCCCAAAACTCTTGTTTTTGACGACGGCTGCGAGTGGATCGCCAAATTTCCCCATCAGCACGACCGCTTCGATAATCCGCTGGTGGAGCACCTCACCATGCGCATGGCGGAAAAAGCCGGTATTCAGGTAGCCGACACCAAAATTGTGGCTACGGCGCTCGGTCGCGTGTTGATGGTGAAACGCTTCGACTGGGATCAAGGGCGGCAGGCGCACTTTATTTCCCTACACAGTTTGATCAACGTATTTTCATTAAAGGACCGGCGCGAAGAGGATTTTGCCTACGACAATATTGCGCGTCTGGCCAATCGCATTTCCCGGGGTAATTGCAGTGAAGAAGTATTCCGCCGCATGTTGTTCAACATCGCAGTGGGTAATACTGACGATCATATGCACAATCATGCGTTATTAAAAAAATCCGGCGAACGCCATTATCAAATATCGCCGGCATACGATCTTGTTCCCAACACCAATATGATCGGCTCTCATTCCATTAGTGTCGGACCCATGGGCATGACGCCGACACGCGACAATATAGAGGCCGCAGCAAAAATGATGCAGATCCAGCTGCCGCGCGCACGGGAAATCGTCCGTGAGGTTGCGCAGGCGACAGCGGAGTGGCGGGAATTTTTATCGCAGAGCGGAGTGGCCGAACATCATGTGCGCCAAGTGGAGCGCTGTTTTGAATTCGGGCAGAAAATTCTGCGCGGCTGTGCCGGCGAATAATGTCATTGTCGTCATAAATCAAAGCCAACCGGCTTTTTTGAAGCGGTAATACAAATAACCACAAACGCTGGTGACTATGCCGAGAGCGGCGGGGTAGCCGTATTGCCAGTCCAGCTCCGGCATGGTTCTGAAATTCATGCCCCAAATGCCCACAAACACGGTGGCGGCGGCAAAAATCGCGGCCCAGGAAGCCAAGCGTTTGTGCACGTCGTTTTCTTCAATGGCGACCAGCGACAGACTCACCTGAATTGCGGTCGTGATGGTGTCGCGAATGGCGTTGATTGAAGTGTTGATGCGCTGCAAATGGTCGTGCACATCGCGGAAATATTCCTGGGTATTCAGGCACAGCGCCGGCACGCGACCGCCATGCAAGCGACCGACCGCATCGATCAACGGGCCGACCGCATGTTTGAGCTGAGTGGTTTTGCGTTTCAGGTCGTAAAGTCTTTCAATGTTGGCGCGCTGGTATTTTTGCGTGAATATTTTTTCTTCGATGGCTTCCAGCTCGGTTTCAAGCTCGTCGAGCACTGGAAAATAGCGGTCCACCACCGCGTCCATCAGCGCATAGAG
>JAEZGT010000128.1 GCA_023416875.1 Pseudomonadota bacterium | reverse complement strand
CGCCAAGTGTCCGCGCCAGGGCATCAATGTCCACTACCGTGCCGCGGGAGGCGTTGATCAAGATCGCGCCTTTTTTCATCGCGCGGATTTCTTTCTCGCCGATCATATCCTTGGTGCTGGCGAGCTCCGGCACGTGCAGGCTGACGATATCGGCCTGTTTGAGCAAGTCTTCCAATTTGTTGCAGGGACTGGCGTTGCCCATGGGCAGTTTGCTGATCACATCATAAAACACCACTCGCATACCGAGGCTCTCCGCCAGCACGCTCACCTGGGTGCCTATGGCGCCGTAGCCGATAATACCGAGGGTTTTGCCGCGGATTTCATAGGAGCCGGTGGCGGATTTAATCCACTCACCGCGATGGCAGGCGGCGTTCTTCGCCGGAATGTCACGCAGCAGCAGAATCGCCTCAGCGATCACCAGCTCGGCGACGCTGCGGGTATTGGAGTAGGGGGCATTAAACACCACCACGCCGTGTTCCTGCGCGGATTTCAGATCCACCTGGTTGGTGCCGATACAGAAGCAGCCGACGGCGATGAGTTTGGGGCAGTTGGCGAACACACGAGCGGTGAGCTGGGTGCGCGAGCGGATGCCGACAAAGTGAGCATCCTTGATACGCTCGATCAATTCGTCTTCCGTCAGGGCGGTCTTCAGATAATCAATATTGGTATAGCCCGCCGCATTGAGGCTGGCGATGGCGGAGGCGTGTACGCCCTCCAGCAACACAAATTTGATCTTGTCTTTGTCCAGGGAGATTTTCGCAGTCATGGAGATCGGCACCGGATCAGAGGCGCGTGTGCGCCGTCACAAAAAGGGGCGCAAATTCTAGCACAAGGCGCCTGTTCATTGAGCGCCGCAGCGCTGGATGACCTGGACCCCGTGTTCGGTACCCAGGAGCAGAATATCGGCGCGGCGCACGGCAAAAAGGCCGTTGGTAACCACCCCGACGATCTGGTTGATACGAATTTCGAGGGCTTCCGGATCGTCGATCTGCAGATCGTGCACATCGAGAATATGGCAGCCGTTATCGGTCAACACCCCGCTGCGGTACACCGGCCGGCCACCCAGTTTGACCAGTTCCCGCGCCACGTAGGAGCGCGCCAGGGGAATCACTTCCACCGGCAAGGGGAACTTGCCCAGCACAGCGACTTGTTTGCTCTGATCTGCGATGCAGATGAACGTGCGCGCCGCTGCTGCGACGATTTTTTCCTGGGTTAGGGCGGCACCGCCGCCTTTGATCAGCGCCAGCTCCGGGTCCGCTTCATCGGCGCCGTCGATATAAAAACCGATTTCGTCCACGCCGTTCAGGTCGCACACTTCAATGCCGTGCCCGCGCAGGCGCTCGGTGGAGGCTTTGGAGCTGGCGACGGCGGCGGCAAAACGGTCTTTGTGTTGCGCCAGCAGATCAATAAAAAAGTTGGCGGTGGAGCCGGTGCCGACGCCAAGCACCGATGTGCTATCGAGATGAGGTAATACCCAGTCGAGAGCCGCCTGGGCAACAGCTTGTTTCAATTGGTTCTGGTTCATAGATGTGTAGGGCGGGGAAAAGGTCGGCATTGTAGCGGTTTTGCCGCTGCGGCGCGCCATGACTTCCGCGCCGCCTTCCTTTACCATTGCACGCCTTCCCTGCCACTCAATTCCGGTCCGCCAATGCCTCACAGTTACATCAAACGGATTCTCGACGCACGTATATACGATCTCGCGGTGGAAACCCCTCTCGACTCGGCGCCGCTCATCAGCGAGCGCACAGAAAACAATGTGCTGCTCAAGCGCGAGGATCTGCAACCGGTGTTTTCCTTCAAAGTGCGCGGCGCGTACAACAAGCTGCTGCAATTGACGGCGGAGGAAACAGCGCGCGGGGTGATCGCCGCTTCGGCGGGCAACCACGCCCAGGGGCTGGCGTTGTCCGCGAAACATCTGGGGGTGAATGCCATCATCGTAATGCCGCGCACCACGCCCTCCATCAAAGTGGATGCGGTGCGGCGTCATGGCGCCAAAGTGGTGTTGCAGGGAGACACCTACGACGAAGCCTCCGCTTACGCCAAAAATCTGGTGGCAGAAAAAGGCATGATTTATATCCCGCCCTACGACGATCCGGATGTGATTGCCGGTCAGGGTACGGTGGCCATGGAGCTGCTGCGTCAGCACCCGGCCCATATAGATGCGGTGTTTATTCCGGTGGGTGGCGGCGGTTTGTGTGCCGGCATGGCCGCTTACATCAAATACGTGCGGCCGCAGACGAAAGTGTTTGCCGTGGAGCCGGAAGACGCCGCGTGTCTGCAAGCCGCGATGGAGCACAAGCGCCGGGTGGTGTTGCCGGAGGTGGGCATCTTTGCCGATGGCGTGGCAGTCGCCCAGATTGGTGAAGAAACCTATAGAGTCATCAAGGACACTATCGACGGTGTGATCACGGTGAGTACCGACGAAATCTGCGCGGCGATCAAAGATATTTTTGAAGATACCCGCTCCATCGCGGAGCCTGCCGGAGCCTGTGCTCTGGCGGGCTTAAAGAAATATACAGAGGCAGAGAATATCCAGGGGCAGACCTTGGTGGCGGTTCACAGTGGCGCCAATACCAATTTTGACCGCCTGCGCTATATCTCCGAGCGCACCGAAATCGGCGAGGGCCGCGAAGCGGTGCTGGCGGTTGTTATCCCCGAAAAACCCGGCAGCTACAAAAAATTCTGCAGCTTGCTGGGCAAGCGCGCCATTACCGAATTCAACTACCGCTATTCCAGCAAAGGGCAGGCGCATATTTTTGTCGGGTTGCAGGTCAATCCCTATAAAAACGAGCGCGCGGAACTGGTCGAATTGCTCGAGCGCAAAGGCTACAAAGTGGCGGATATGACCGATAACGAAATGGCCAAATTGCACATCCGCCACATGGTGGGCGGCCATGCGCCGGCGGAACTCAATCATGAAGTGGTTTACCGCTTTGAATTTCCTGAGCGTCCCGGCGCTTTATACAATTTCCTCGACAAGCTGGCCGGGCGCTGGAACATCACCATGTTCCACTATCGCAACCACGGTGCCGCATTCGGACGTGTTTTGGTGGGTATGCAAGTGCCGCCAGAAGAACGCAAGGATGTCGAGCTATCACTGCTAGAGCTGAATTACCCCTTCTGCGAAGAAACGGATAACGAAGCGTATCGCTTCTTTTTGGCGTGACAGCCTCTCTTTGGCGCACGGGACCTAACAGCGTGCGTCGGATGATCATCATATGCGCTTAAAACAACAGCAAACGTACGTTTTAATGCGAGTTTTTTTCGCGCAGTTTAATAACCCGAAGTTTTTGCTGTAAGCGGACGCTAATTTTGTGCGTCCGATCAAATCTGCTCATTATTAATTTGCATTTGCAGCAATTAGAACTAAGTTGAATAGTGCAACATTTTGTTGCACACGTTATTGTGCGGCGCAAAATTTGTGGGTATAAAGCTTGCCTCGCTTCATCCCGCCAATCTTGTTGTATCCATAATAACAATCCGAAACATTGAGGTAGTCCCCAATGAAGTCTGATGTTTTAACACTGGCAGCCATAGTGTTTGTCGTAGGTTTGGCTGTGAGTGGTTTTGGCATCATGGATGTGTTTGAACCAGAAGTATCCGCCCCTCCGGCGGCGCTTCAGCAGGGAGTTGTGGTCGTACGGCACTGATCAGCCGGGCGATACAAGCCGAAACAGCTCGAAGATCAAAGCAAAAATCCGCGTTTCCAAGTGCCTTTTCGGCGCGATGAATCGCGGATTTTTGCGTTTATGGGCGGAAGAAATAATTGGCGGAATTCAGCGCCGGCGGTAAATGCGGCGCTCGGTGACGACGGCGTGCAGTGGTATATCCCACGGATCAGTCGGCACCTGCGCAATTTTCTGCAATTCATGAGCAACGCCGATGCGCAGCGGAATATTTTTTTCGCGCGCTGCTAAAGCTCGGTCGTAAAAACCGGCGCCCATGCCGAGGCGGTTGCAGCCTTCATCAAAAGCTACCAACGGCATCAAAATGACATCAAGTTGGTGCGCGGCCCTTTGGTGCGTTGCGTGAGGTTCGGGAATGCCGAAGCGATTGCGACACAGTAGCCTGCCTCGTTCATAGCGGCGAAATTCGAGACTTTTACCGGTCACCACCGGTAAATAGCAGCGCTTACCCGCGCGTAGGGACCAGCGCAGCAGCGGCAGTGGACTGATTTCGCCATCGGCCGGCCAATAAAACGCAATACTGTGGGCTTTGCGCCACCAGGAGCTGCGCATGATGCGCAGGCAAAGCAAATGTGCGGCGCGAATTTGTTGGGCGCGCGTCAGCTGACGCCGATGTTGGCGTATCTGTTTGCGAAGGGAGGATTTATCGGCGGCGGTCACGATGGTGAGGGTAGAAGTGGAAGCCTGGGGTGCCGCTGTTGACCAAACCCTTGAACCCGATGGCTCAAGGGGGAGGGATCTGTTGTGTATTAGGCTTTCCGACGCGCGGACATGCACACAACACAAACACGAAGCCTCCGGTTTTCACAGTATCGGCTCAGGGATTCGTCAACTGGCGAACACCCAAGGCGTCGCCAAAGTATAACAAAGCGGGCAGGCGAAAAAAGCCCTAAATTTTAAGCTTTTTTGTGGACAAGCGACTGATTATGGGCTTAAGGCCCGGTCGAGTTTGGCTGCGAGACGCTCAAGTACTTCATCGCCGACGGGTGTCGATTTCTGCCGTTCCTGCTGCAATTCGTGGCAGAGATTAAGAGCCACCATGACCGCGATCCTGTCCGCCCCCATTGCCGAGGGGCCGGCATTACGCACTTGACGCATGCGCTGATCCAATTCGTGCGCCGCCAGGAGCAGCGCTTCTTTTTCGTCGGCGCGGCAGGCGACTTGGTATTCCTTGTCCAATATACGCACAGTGACGCGCTTGCTATCGTGGCTCATTCAGGGTAATTCTCGAATTGCTTAAGGCGGGTAATCAGGGATTCAATGCGGGCGCTGGCGAGTTCATATTTTTCCAAGAGGCGGGTGCGTTCACCCGTCCATTCTTGTTCCTGCTGTCGCAGCTGGCGATTGTCCGCTTCGAGCTGCTGGCAGCGCCGCGCCAGTTGCTCAATCTTAGCTTCCACTTCAGCGATCAATCGTTCCGACATAGGCTTCGCCCGTCACGCAGCATGGCGCGTAACTATAGGGTGAGCCCTACTGCCGGTCAAGGGAAGCCCGCGCAGGCCGGCAAAGGCGGTAAAAATTCGTGATAGCATGGCCGCTTTTGTCGGCTTGCCCGCCGACCATTCATCCTGTTTTCCAACGCTTTTTGCAGTAGCCCGAGGTGAACGAAGCCGATGCAGATTTCCTATCAAGACTGGAGCGATTTTTTACTGAGAGTGGGGGCTGTGTGTTCTCCGGCAGAGCTGCACGGACTGCTCTGTGGCATTCAATGCCGCGGTCCGCAAAGCGGGTGGAAAGACAATGTCCGGAATTTTATGGACCTGCTGGAAGACTCGGACAGAGGCGCTGTGGATGCGGCGTTAGAGGCGCAGTACGAGCTGATCGCCGGTGCATTGAGCGAAGGGCAGTACCAGTTGCAATTGCTGCTGCCGGACGATCTGCTGCCGGTGGCCGTGCGTGCGGAAGGCCTCGCGCTCTGGTGCCAGGGTTTTTTGCACGGTTTTGCCACTCACGGTGAAGCAGTGTTGTTGCAGCTGGATGACGACGTCCGCGAAGCCCTGGTCGATCTTGCGGAGATCGCCCGGTTGGATGACTCCTGTGCTGAATCGGAAGAGTCGGAGCAGGATCTGCTGGCCTTGGTCGAATACGCTCGTATGACCCTGTTCAGCGTCGCGTCGCAATTGCGCGCGAGTTCCGGAGGAATCCCCGACGCCTCGGTTACCCGTCACTGATATTCATCAATTAGCGAATTGAGAGAATCCCATGTCGATCAGCAAAGCCGAATACGCCCGCCGCCGTAAAGAGCTGATGGCCCATATGGAGCCGAGCAGCATCGCCATAGTGCCGTCGGCGAAAGAGAAAATCCGCAGCCGCGACACCCATTACAGCTTTCGCCAGGACAGCGATGTGCACTATCTCAGCGGCTTTGATGAGCCGGAGGTGGTGCTGGTGTTGATTCCGGGGCGCGCCCACGGTGAATTTGTGATCTTCTGTCGCGAGCGCGATAAGGCGAAGGAAATCTGGGACGGTTATCGCGCCGGGCCTGAAG
>JAEZGT010000329.1 GCA_023416875.1 Pseudomonadota bacterium | reverse complement strand
TCGCCTTTAAGGCAGCTTCACCGTTGGCGGCCTCGCCAACGACGTCGTAACCGTCGATGTTTTCAATCATGCGCATGGACCTTTGGCGGGCCAGCGCTTCATCATCCACGACTAATACATGCATCACACATCGAGTTCCAAAAATTAAGCGGGCATCGGCCGGTATTCCGGCGCCATCCCGCAGACAATTGTTGTTGTAGGGTTTTCCGTGCTGTTGGATCCTGGGTTAAGTGTAGGCCAAAAGCGGCGGAGCGACAGGCGGTCGCTCCCTTAGGGCTTAGGTCACCGCCGGCGGCACTCGAGGAAAGACGACGACCACCTCGTAATACGCGGGGCCGGCATCGACGGTTAGACTGCCTTTTGCGCCATAGTGCGCATCCAGGCGATGGCGAATATTATCCAGGGCCAAACCGTTGCCGCGATTGCTCTCCTGGCGTTTGTCTCCCACCGGGTTGCGCACGTGGATTTGACACTGGGAACCGGCCGCTTTCACCGAGATCGCCACAGTACCCCCTTCGAGTAGAGGCTGGATGCCATGGTAGATAGCGTTTTCGATCAGCGGTTGCAGCAGCAGGCTCGGCACCATGGCTTCCGGCATGGCGTCCACATCCCAGCTCACCTGCAAACGGTCGCCGATGCGCATCTGCTCGATGGCGACAAAGCGGCGGCACAACTCCAATTCGCGCTCCAGGGGAATCAATCCCGGCTCGCTCAAGGAGGCGCGGAACAGCTCGGACAGATCCACCACCATCTTTTCCGCCGCCTGGGGATCGAAGTCGATCAGACTGGCGATGCTGTTCATGCTGTTGAAGAGAAAGTGCGGGCGGATGCGCGCCTGCAGCGCCTGAATGCGCGCGTTCAGCTCCGCCTGCTGTTGGTTGCGCAGCTGCTGCTGCAGATAAAAGTAGCGCAGGACTATACCGGCAAACACCGCCGCCAGCATCAGGTTGGTCAGCAGCTGGTCCCAGTCCAATTCTGGCGAAGGTGCCTGCAGCAAGCCGCCAAGTACGGAAAACAGCACCGTGATGCACAGCACCAGCACATAGCTCACCAGCCCAGCCACCATGGGGTGGCGGCGCTTGAACCAGGGTCGCAACGGGCAGAGGCAGGCGGCACTGGCCAGAACGATCCATTGAATCAGCATCGACAACACGCCGAGCCGGTTCCAGCTGAATTCCAGCACACCGCTCTGCACCACCGTCAGGGCTATGGCGAGCAGCTCGCCCACCAGAATCAGATGGAACACTGCCTGCACCGTGCAAAGGTTGGGCAGGAAGTCGCCCTTGAAGTTACGTCCGCTCGTGCTGATGGAATCCCCCGATGATTTCAGGCTTTGTTTATAATCCGCCACTTTTCGCAGGCGCCGGCAGTGTAACAATGCCCCTCGCCGCACTGTATTCATAGTTTAGACGCGGCAGAAGGAGCCCGAGATGAGCCAGAAAGAATCCACCAGCACCCTTTGGGGCGGCCGCTTCAGCGAAGCCACCGACGCCTTCGTCCAGCGCTTTACCGCGTCTGTCGATTTTGACAAGCGCATGTACCGCCAGGATATCCGCGGCTCCATCGCCCACTCGGAAATGCTCGCCAAAGTCGGTGTGCTGACTGAGGCAGAGAAAAACGCGATTCACACCGGCCTGCACGAGATCGAAGCGCAGATCGACAGCGGCGAGTTCCAGTGGTCCGTCGAGCTGGAAGACGTCCACATGAACATCGAATCGGCCCTGACGCAGAAAATCGGCATCGCCGGCAAAAAACTGCACACCGGCCGTTCGCGCAATGACCAGGTCGCCACTGATGTGCGCCTGTATCTGCGCGATGAGATCGATGTCATCGCCCAGGAGCTGACACGTCTGCAGACGGGCATTCTGGAACTGGCCGGGCGCGAAGCCGACACCATCATGCCGGGCTTCACCCACCTGCAAACCGCGCAGCCGGTAACCTTCGGCCACCACTTGCTGGCCTGGTACGAAATGCTCAATCGCGACTATTCCCGCCTGCAGGACTGCCGCCGCCGCTTGAATCAGAGCCCGCTCGGCGCCGCCGCTCTGGCGGGTACGACCTATCCTATCGACCGGGAGCTGACCGCCAGCCTGCTCGGTTTCTCCCAGCCGACCCGCAACTCCCTCGACTCCGTGAGTGACCGCGATTTCGCCATCGAATTCTGCAGCTTCGCCGCCATTCTGCTCACGCACTTGTCGCGCGCGAGTGAAGAACTGATCCTCTGGACCTCATCGCAATTCAACTTTATCAACCTGCCCGACCGCTTCTGCACCGGCTCATCCATCATGCCGCAGAAGAAAAATCCGGACGTGCCGGAGCTGGTGCGCGGTAAGACCGGTCGCGTCAACGGCCATTTGATCGCCCTGCTGACGCTGATGAAGTCCCAGCCGCTCGCCTACAACAAAGACAACCAGGAAGACAAAGAGCCGCTGTTCGATGCCGTCGACACAGTGCGCGACTGCCTGCGCGCCTTTGCCGATATGATCCCGGCGCTTGAGCCCAAGCGTGAAGTCATGCGCGAAGCCGCCAAACGCGGTTTTGCCACCGCCACCGACCTGGCCGACTATCTGGTGCGCCACGGCACACCGTTTCGCGACGCTCACGAAATCGTCGGCAAGGCGGTGGGGTACGGCGTAAAAACCGGCAAGGATCTTTCGGATATGTCGCTGGAAGAGTTGCGCCAGTTCGGCGGCAGTATCGACGAAGATGTGTTTAAGGTTCTGACTCTCGAAGGTTCCGTCGCCGCCCGCAATCACATCGGCGGAACCGCGCCTGAGCAGGTTCGCCGTGCCATTGCAATTGCAGGCCAGGAGCTTGCAGCGCGTTAAAATCAAGCCATCTTTAACCGTCACATCTTAGGCGCCAAGGCACCGAGATGTGACGAACATCACAACTTAATCTCTCGTTCTCACTTCGACTATTTATCTGATTTCGCCATTTGAATCCCGTGATATAGTCGCCCGCCGTCAAATGGTCACAAACAATTTAACGCTCAACGGGGAAGGATATGGCTTTCGATTTCCGCAATTTGCATCAGCGTCGTTTGGCGAAGCTGGTAGGCGCCAGCGCGCTCACATTGGTTTTGGCTGCTTGTGGTGGCACCAGCTCGTCCGGTGGTGGTTCATCATCAAGCTCTTCTAGCAGCAGCTCGTCGTCCAGTAGCTCGTCGTCATCAAGCAGTTCGTCATCTTCCAGCAGCAGCTCCAATTCATCGTCTTCGAGCTCATCCAGTTCATCCAGCTCCAGCAGCTCGAGTTCATCGTCCTCCAGCTCTTCAAGCAGTTCGTCGTCAAGTTCCAGTTCCGGCGGCATCGACATCAGCAACCTGTTGGAAACCGATGGCACCTTTGCCAAAGGCCAGGGCCAATATCTCGACAGCCTTTTCTCGCCCACCATCGCCAGCTTCACCTGGGATAACGAGATCAAAGTCGCCATCAACACCACAACTGAGATGGACTGGCATGTGCAGTTGATCCATTCCATTTCAGTGACTCAGGGGCAGCAGTACACCATCTGCTTCAGCGCTAAAGCCGACTCCAGCCGCATGATTGCGGTCAATATCGACCAGGGCGGCACTCCGGGCTACGACAGTGTGATAACCGAGGGCGCCTACAATCCGCCGCTGTCTACCTCTTACCAGGATTTCAAATACACCTTTACCGCCAGCGTCACTGATACCTCGTCGCGCCTGACGTTCAATCTGGGGCTTTCCGATGTCGATGTCTCCCTCGACAACATCGGTGTATACCCCGGCGCCCAATGTGGTAATCCCGCGAAAATTCCCGCGCCGGCAACCGGGAGCGGCAGTGACAATATCGACGGCACCCCACCCATCACCACACAAGGCAACCAAGTATTGTTCGGCGGTCAACCGGGTAGCATCGCCGGCATGAGCTTGTTCTGGTCCAGCTTCGTTGAAGACGGCGGCAAGTTCTACACTACCGGCGTGGTAGACACGCTGAAGCGCAATTGGAGCGCGCGCTTGGTTCGGGCGGCCATGGGTGTCGATACTGCCGGTGGCTACCTGCAAGATCCAACGAGCAATCTCAACAGAGTCAAAACGGTGGTGGATGCAGCGATTGCCAACGACATGTATGTGATCATCGACTGGCACACCCACAACGCGGAAGATTACAAACCACAGGCTATTGAGTTCTTTGAGGAAATGGCGCGCACTTATGGCAACCGCAACAACGTGATCTACGAGATCTACAACGAACCCGATTGCCCGACCAACGCCACTATTTGCGGCTGGGACAATAAAACCAGTTGGGCCACTATCAAAGCCTATGCGGTAGATGTCATTGCGGCGATTCGTGCGATTGACCCGGATAATCTGATTGTCGTCGGCACACCTTTCTATTCGCAGTTTGTTGACGAAGCCTCAGAAGATCCGATCGCCGGAGTCAACATCGCCTACACGCTGCACTTCTACGCCGCCAGCCACAAAGAGCAGGAGCGCAATCGCGCTCGCACCGCTCTGCGCAACGGCATACCACTGTTTGTGACTGAGTGGGGCACGGTAAGCGCCAGCGGCGACGGCGACATGGATATTGCGGAATCCGACACCTGGATGGATTTTCTTTATGACAACAACATCAGCCACGCCAACTGGTCCGTCAGCGATAAACTCGAAGGCGCATCTATCCTGAAACCCGGCACCAACGGTGAAAATGGCGGCTGGAGCGATGGCGATCTGACGCCGTCCGGACAGTATGTGAAGAGCCAGATCATGATGTGGTAATGCTGATCTGAGATATTTTGATAAGGCGGCTGTGCGGCAACGTTCAGCCGCCTTTTTTATCGTCAGTAATTCGTTGCGCTAATAAATACAATAAAAATCTAGGCGCATCATTAAGCAGCCCTCGAATCGCGCCCCCGCCACCTCAACATGTCCAACCATTCCATTCGCATAAAACAAAATCGTGGACTCACTGTGTGGACGACCGCAGTGCCGCTTTATGTGGAACTGCTCGCCGTATCCTCCATTAGTCTTATGGATGTGTTTTTCATGTCGCTGGTTTCTGATAAGGCGGTGGCGGCGTTGGGGGTGTGTACGCAAGTAATGATGATTTTCACTCTGCTGGTTCGCACCCTCACTAGCGGTGCAGGTGCGGTGGCGGCGCAAAACATAGGTGCCGGCAAAGATGAAAAAGCAGTGCTGGCATTTATGTACACAATCTTACTCGCTACCTTATGCGGCGCCTTATTTGCCTTGGTATTGTTTGTTCTGCGCGGCCATATAGGCATTTGGATGGGACTGAGCGGCGACACGCTCGATGTCTTTCAGCGTTATTTAGCCATCATAGGACCGGCATTTTTTCTGCTGGCAGTGCGTTCCGGCTACAGCGCCGTCGTCGCCGTCAAAGGCAAATCCAGCGTCAATTTGTATTGTTCACTGATCGCCAATGTGGTGAATGTTTTCTTCAATGCTATTTTTGTTTTGGGTTGGTTCGGCCTGCCCAAAATGGGCGTGGAGGGTGTCGCTTGGGCCACTGTTATTGCCTATGCGGTGCAATTGTTTTTGCTCGCCTGGATCGGCCACACCCATTTAAAAATTCATTTCACTTTCCCGCGGGATATTCTCCAACGTCTGCATAAATTGACGCGCCCAGTAATGGACATTGCCGTTCCCAATAGCGGCGATCTGTTGTCGCATTCCATTTATCAGGTAGCGGTTGTAATGATCGCCATACGCGTGAGCGACGAAGCCGTCGCCTGCCATACTTATCTGCGCCAAATTATTGTGGTCGTCATGTTGTGGGCTTATTCGATTGGACAAGGACAAGCAATATGGACCGCTCATTTGGTGGGCGCGGGGGCATTTGATAAAGCGGAATACGAAACACGAAAAAGTATTGCACGCAGCCTGATCTTTACTTTGCCAGTCACTTTTTTACTTTACTTATTCATCGATCCAATTATCCGCCTGTTCACCGACAACCTGGACATTATTGTGATGGCGAGTTCCGCCATGATTGCTTATCTGGGCATAGAGCTCGGCAGGGGATTCAACACGTCATTGAGCTTTTCATTATCGTCTGCCGGCCATGCAAAATATCCCGCGCTGCTCGCAGTGATTTTTAACTGGTTCGTCGGGTTGTTAACGGCTTATGTATTGGGCATTTATTTTGGCTGGGGTTTGTTAGGCATTTTGATTGGTTTGGCAATGGACGAATTGGCTCGCGCACCTTTGCTCTATCGCCGCTTGAGAAGTCGGCGCTGGATTCCAGCGCAAAATTAAAACGTAGTTATTAATGTGGCATAACCGATAGACGCTGATGTTGTTATTCACTAACGAAAACTGATCGCAGCGTCTGCGGAATACCTTGATGGCAGATTACACCCAGCTTTTTTGCCCGCCATAAAAATGCATAACGCATCACAAAAAAGCCGGCATTACATCAACAAAAGCTAAGGCACTTATCTCAATGTCTCGGTGTTGAGCAGAAAACGTGCACCATATCTAATGGTCGAATCGATCTTATTCCAAAATCTGTGATGGTAACGGCAGAACCGCAAAAGTTAGTCGGTAAAATGCTCTGTGAACATCGGGCATGCTTTCAGTAAGTGCCTCTGCCTTATGCTCCTAAATAAATTGGGCGATATAAATTTAGACATAACAACAGTCAGTCGGATTCTTTATTGATCCGCAACGGAGAAAAACATGCTATCTAAAACCCTGAGGTGTCTCAGCTACAGGATGATTGCCACAACATTGTTGGCAAGCTCCGTGGCCATCCTGTCCGCTTGCGGCGGTAATAACGAAGAAACAGGCTCCAGCAGTTCGAGCTCGAGTTCAAGCTCTAGCTCCAGCTCTTCCTCAAGCGGAGTGACCAGCTCTTCATCTTCATCAAGCTCTTCCAGTTCGTCTTCCAGCTCCAGCAGCTCGAGCTCCTCTGGTTCCACCAGTAGCGGTGATCCCGATGTAGCCGCGATCGATCCTGCCACCTACACCGGCAGCATCCCGCTGACTGAACAAGCTAAAGGCAAGCCCGGCGCGAGCCTGCAAACCACCGGCAACCCGTTCGCCGATTCCTACTTCTATTTGAGCCCCGACATCAAAACCATGATGGACTACTCCTTGGAGCAGATTAAGGGCGACAAAGAACTGGAAGACAAGATCAAGTACATCCAGCGTCAACCTAGCGCCGTTTGGATGGACTCTATCGCGACTATCTCTGGCGATCCCGAAGCTGGCCGACGCTCTCTTGAAGGCCACTTGGACGCCGCAGTTAAACAGCAGCAATACTACGCTCAGCTGGATGGTCAGATTTCTCCGATGACCATCGTGATCATCGTTTACAACCTGCCAGACCGTGACTGCGCTGCCTTCGCCTCTAACGGCCAGCTGTATGAAATCGGCAAACCGAAAGATCCCAACCCAACTCTGGGCGGCATGGACAGGTATCGCAACGATTACCTCCGCGTGATCACCGGCACTCTTACCAAGAAGCCCGAATACAAAAACCTGCGTATCGTGGCCCTGTTGGAGCCGGATTCCTATCCCAACATGATCACCAACACAGAGCTGAACCCCGATGGACCTTCTCTGGTATGGCCTGAGCTGACCACAGCAGACGGCACCACCTACTGTGACACCCTATTGACCTACACCTCACCTGGTCTGGCTGAAGGTCTCGGTGTTTACGGTCGCGGTCTGCAGATCGCCATCGAAGAGCTGTACACCGCAGGTACCGCCGGCGGCTCAAGCAACAACGTCTACACCTACCTGGATATCGGCCACGCCGGCTGGCTGGGCTGGGATGACGCCATGAACAACGAAAGCAACCTGAAACGCGCTGTTGCCGGTTACCAGGCTCTGATTAAAGGCGCCAATACCGACGGCGTTGACGGCTTCAAGAAGGTTAAAGGTTTCGCCTCTAACACCTCTGGTTACACTCCGGTTGAAGAACCGCTGATCTCCAACGCCGAAGCTGATCGTATGGCTCTGAGCGACTGGTACGAGTGGAACAAATCAGTAGATGAACTGAGCTATATCGACGCTTTCAGCGCTCGCTTCCGTGCGCAACAGTCTGGTTGGGAGCCTGGCTTCATCATCGACACCGCCCGTAATGGTTGGGGCTCTGCGAACCGTCCAAAACCCGGTTCAGGCACCAAAGGCACCGACAGCAGCAAGCGAGTCGACAAACGCGCCCACCGTGGTCACTGGTGTAACGTGAACAACGCGGGTGTAGGTGAAGTGCCCAAGGCTGCGCCAATTCCAGCCAAGTCACACCTCCACGCGTTCTTCTGGATGAAGCCGCCCGGCGAAGCAGATGGCATTTCCTTTGACGTAAAAGAGTACCCGCAGGGTTCTGCCGCTTACAACGCTCTTGACGCGGTCGACAAAGCCGTTGTTGACAGCGCAGCTGATCCGAAATACGACGGTAAGACACTGGATACCATGTGTACACCCGGCGGTATTCGTGACGGCGACAAAGAAGTAGACGTGGTCCCCGCTCTGTCACCGCACGCGGGTGGC
>JAEZGT010000297.1 GCA_023416875.1 Pseudomonadota bacterium | reverse complement strand
GCAGCGAGTAGATACTGCAACTTCTCCCACAAGCGGTCGCGGCCGAGCTTTATGGAGATGCCCGTCTGAAGTGTCAACGTCCAGGCCCGGGTATCGTCGAGCTCCACAGCTGCCAGTGCCATATCCTGTTGCGCGAGAAGTTTGCCGATGCGCAAATACTGGCTCATAATTTCCTGCGCGTAACGATCATCTCCTTGCAGCAACGGCAATGCTTGTATTTTAGTCGTTTTTTCTACTTCCACTATATCGCCGCGCATATTTAGGAAACCTTTTTTCCCCCATTGCGCAATCGGTTGCTGTTCTACCACTTTTACAATCAATTTATCCGGCCATACCCGCGCAATTGCCACGCTGTCGATCCACGGATTTTTTTCCAATTGACTCTTTAAATCCGCCAGCTCCAACTGCAAAAACGAATCTTGCACGTAAAGTTCGATCTGTTCCTGCAGCATCTCGGCTGAGATAAACTGAAACACACCTTCGATCTGCACTTCTTTAATAGGACGATGTGTAAAGTCCTGCAACTTGCCTTTTGGATCGAAATGCCAATAAGCCGCGAGGCAGCCGCCTAGCAAGCCCATTATGAACAACACTTTTAACAACACCGAACCAACATAGCGATATTGCCCCAGAATTAGCTTGCGCTTATTTTTTGTCGCGCCGGAGCGCGCAGGTCGCGCTGCTGCACGCGCAACGGTGCCGACACCTCGGGCTGCATATTTTTTCTGGGTTGCACCGATCATTTTTTCAGTCCAATGTCTGTCGCAAAATGGCGAGCACCAGGTCGGTAAATGACAACCCCGCCGCCTTCGCCGCCATAGGAACCAGACTGTGATCTGTCATGCCTGGTACTGTGTTGAGCTCAAGTAAATAAAACTCACCTCCTGCATCCGCCATAACATCCACCCGTCCCCAACCTTTGGCACCGACGGACTGGAATGCAGCCAGTGCGAGCTGCTTCAACCGCGCTTCGCTCTCGCCAGACAATCCACAGGGGCATATATAACGGGTGTCATTGGCTTGGTATTTCGCCGAAAAATCATAAAACTGGTGATGTGTTTCCAATTTAATCGGCGGCAGCGCCACACTGTCCAAAATTGCGACCGTATATTCCGCACCCGAAATGTAACGCTCCGCCAGCACTAGATGGTCGTATCCGTCGGCGACTGCATAGGCTTTTGCCAAATCGCTCGCATTGCTGACTTTCGCCATGCCGATGCTGGAGCCTTCGTGACAGGGCTTAACCATGGCAACCCCGCCGAGCTCCTCTATTACAGAATCCCAATTGGAGGTTTCGCTCAGCACGCGGTAATCAGGAGTGGAAAGCCCCACGCCGCGCCACAATTGTTTTGTGCGCAATTTATCCATGCACAAAGCCGAAGCCGCAATGCCGCTACCGGTGTAAGGCAATTGCAACCATTCCAAAAGCGCCTGGATTTTTCCATCCTCGCCGCCAGCCCCGTGTAGTGCGATAAATACCCGATCAACCTTCAGCTGTTGTAATTGCGCGAGAGGATTTTCACCGACGTCGACAGGCACCACAGCAACACCAACTTCGCGTAATGCGCTGACCACAGCATTGCCACTACGCAACGAAATTTCCCGCTCGGCAGAGGTGCCACCGTAGAGAACAGCTACATTGCCCAAGCGTTGAATGAACGCTTGATCGGCAACATTTTGCGTCATAATTTCACCGCCATATTCAAATGATTGTTGGCCAAATCTGCGGCCAATGAACCAACATTACCCGCGCCTTGCGTGATCACGATATCGCCGGGTCTTACTATGTTCATCAGTGCTGACGGAACAGCATCAATAGTCTCGACAAAAATAGGATCCACCGCTCCACGGGTGCGAATGCTGCGGCTCAGAGTCCGCCCGTCTGCACCGGGAATTGCTTCCTCGCCTGCCGCGTATACATCCAGCAAAATCAGTTGATCCACCGTGGACAAGACATCGGCAAAGTCCTCGAATAAATCGCGGGTCCGCGTGTATCGATGCGGCTGATAAATCATCACAAGTCGGCGCTCCGGCCAGCCGGCGCGCACCGCCGCAATGGTTGCTGCCACTTCGCGGGGGTGATGACCGTAGTCATCCACCAACATCACAGGTTCGCCAACGCCAAGAGAAAATTCTCCATACACCTGAAAACGTCTGCCAACACCAAGAAAATCGGCCAACCCCGCCTGAATCGCGCTGTCGGCTACACCCTCCTCCGTCGCTACTGCAATTGCAGCAAGTGCATTTAATACATTGTGTCGGCCGGGCAAATTTAAAAATATGGATAGCGGCTCCGAGTGGTTGGGACGCAGTGCGCGAAAGCGTTGGGTTTTCCCCTGCTGCACTACACCCACCGCACAATAATCATTGTTCTCATCAAATCCATACGTGACTGTTGCGCGACCAACATAAGGCAAAACATCACGAATTACCGGATCATCTCCGCACATAACTGCCAAGCCATAAAACGGCAGGTTGTGCAGAAATTCGATAAATGTTTGCTTCAATTTATTGAAGTCTCCGCCGTAGGTATCCATATGGTCGGCATCAATATTGGTGACCACGGTGACCATCGGCTGTAAATGCAGAAAAGACGCGTCACTTTCATCCGCCTCCGCCACTAGATATTGGCTTTCGCCAAGCCTTGCGTTAGTGCCGGCACTATTGAGCAAACCGCCGATAACAAAAGTGGGATCGCGATCACCCGCCGCCAGAATTGATGCAATCAAACTGGTGGTCGTGGTTTTTCCGTGTGTTCCCGCAATGGCTATACCATGGCGGTAACGCATCAATTCGCCGAGCATTTCGGCCCGGCGCACTACCGGAATACGCGCTTCGCGCGCGGCGACAACCTCCGGGTTTTGCGGATTGACCGCGCTGGACGTTACTAGTACGTCCGCCCCGACGACATTTTCCGCTTTATGACCGACGAACACTTTGGCACCCATGGAAACCAGTCGCTGAGTGGTGTCCGAGGCTTTGAGATCGGAGCCGGATATTTCATAACCCTGATTGAGCAGCACCTCGGCAATGCCGCACATGCCAGCTCCACCGATACCGACAAAATGAATTCGGCGAATGCGGCGCATTTCCGGCACGTTGTGGGTTTTATCGCTGGCCACGCACGACCTCCTGACAAATATCAGCGCACTGTTCTGCGGCATGAGGTTTTGCCGCGCTTCGCGCAGCTTCCGCCATCTTCGTCAGCAATTCGGGATGAGCAATAAAATCCATAAGTCGTTTTTGCAGCATTTCTGCTGTCAGTATTTTTTGTGGGTAAAGTTCCGCCGCGCCCTGGCTTACCAGCCATTGGGCATTGGCGGTCTGATGATCATCAATCGCGAAGGGAAATGGCACCAGGATCGATGCAACTCCGACCGCGCTTAATTCCGCGATGGTCAGCGCTCCCGCGCGACATACCACCAGATCAGCCCACGCAAGGGCTTCAGCCATATCGTCGATAAATGCCGTCACGTCAGCATTTGCATGACGTGCGCGATATAAAGCCTCGGTCGCGGCCAAATGTTTTTCGCCGGTTTGATGACGCACTTGGATTTGGCTTTGTTGCAACACATCCGCAACGGCTTCCGGCATTAATTCATTTAATGCCTGCGCGCCGAGGCTGCCGCCCAAAACCAGCAGGCGCAGTGGTGAACGCTGACCGATGTGGCGTTCTGAGGGCGACGGTAAAGCCGTAATATCCGCGCGCACGGGATTGCCGGTGCATATAGCACCGGGCAATACACCCGGAAATGCTGTCATCACACGAGTAGCGAATTTCGCCAGCCATTTATTAGTTGTGCCCGGGCGGGCGTTCTGCTCGTGAATCACGAGAGGAATACCCATAAGGCGCGCGGCAATCCCACCTGGACCCGCGACATAACCACCCATGCCCAACACCAAATCCGGTCGTAGCGATTTAAATAATTTGCGCGCGGCTAAAACCGCCGAAGCAATTTTCCAGGGCGCGCGCAACAGCGCGGCGACGCCTTTTCCACGTACGCCGCTAATCGGCAACAAATGCAATCGGATATTCGCAGCCGGAACAACCCGCGCTTCGATGCCCCGATCAGTGCCCAGCCAGTCGATTTCCCAATGGCGCCGGCGCAGTTCATCAGCGACCGCCAAAGCGGGAAAAACATGGCCTCCGGTTCCGCCAGCCATCACCATCACCCGCAATGTCTTATCAGGAGCGTTCATTTTGGCGCTCCTGATTTGGTGTCTCCGCATTCCTGGCGCATGCGCAACAGTAATGCGATAAAACAACAGCAGATAATCAAACTGCTGCCGCCGGAACTTACAAATGGCAGCGTCAGCCCTTTTGTCGGCAACAATCCCGAGGCAACGCCCATATTGATAAAAGCCTGAGCGGCCAGCATTACGCCAATGCCAACCGCCGTAAACGCGATAAATGGCCGCTGGCTCTCGCTGCCGATGCGCGCGATTGAGAAAATTCGCCATACCAGCGCGCAAAATGCGATCACCAATCCCACGGCGCCCAACAGGCCAAATTCTTCTGCAATGATGGCAAAGATAAAATCTGTGTGTGCTTCCGGCAGGAAAAACAATTTCTGCAAACTGTTTCCCAAGCCGAGTCCATTCCACTCACCGCGCCCAAAGGCTATTAACGACTGCACCAGCTGATAACCGCTGGAAAACTGGTCCGCCCACGGATCCAAGAAGGTCACCAATCGTTGCCACCGGTAAGGTGACAGCACCGCCAGCATGCCCAGGCCGACCACGCCGGACAGGGTGAGCAAAATAAAACGGATAATCGGCACTCCTGCCATAAACATCATGGCGCCTGCGGTAATACACAGGACCACAGCACTGCCGAAATCCGGCTCCAGCAACAATAACAATACAAATGTGCCGAGAATGCCGATCAATTTAAAAAATGCATTCCAATGGACTTGAAACTCTTCCGTGCGCCGCGCCAAGAAACTGGCGAAAAAAATGATGAAGCAGAATTTCGCCACCTCAGATGCCTGCACCGATATCGGCCCGAAAGCAAACCAGCGCTGCGCGCCGTTCACGGTCTTGCCGACACCGGGAATTAACACCGCCACCAGCAATCCCACTCCCGCCAGCAGCAACAGAATCGACCAGCGATTCCACAATTCCACCGGCAGGCTGTACACCAAAAATCCACTGGCCAGCGCCAGTAGTAAAAACACCAAATGACGTTTTACAAAAAACCAGGGATCGCCATAAACCTGCGCGGCAAAATCAATGGAGGCCGAGGCGATCATAATTACGCCGAACGATACCAGTCCGAAAGCGATCAACAGCAATGGCCAATCCAGAGAAGGTCCGCGCGTTGTGGCCCATTGTTGTGAGGTGAGATTCAAGACCGACATAAGCGCTCCGCGATCACCCGGAACTGTTCACCGCGATCTTCATAGTTTTTGAACATGTCGAGGCTCGCACACGCCGGCGACAACAATACCGTATCGCCCGACTGGGCGTAGCACGCGGCTTTTTCCACCGCTTCCTGCAACGTCGTACAACGCTCCACTGGCACCAGGGGTGCGCATACCTGAGCGATTTTTTCGGCATCTTTACCGATCAGGGTTATGGCTTTCACAGTTTCCCCCACCAAATCCGCCAGCGAGGAAAAATCCGCGCCTTTGCCATCGCCGCCGGCGATCAACACGATTTTGCGCTGCCCGCCCGCCAGACCTTTTAACGCAGCTTCCGTCGCACCTACGTTGGTGGCTTTGGAATCGTTGACGTAATCCACCCCATCTTTTTGCGCGACCAATTGGCAGCGATGGGGCAGACCCGGGAATTTTTTCAGCGCGTCCAGCATGGCATCTTCAGCCAAGCCCACGGCACGGCCTAACGCCAGGGCTGCCAATGCATTTGCTAAATTGTGCAAACCCCGGATTTTTATCTCTGTTGCGTCCAACAGCTGACGCAGGCCGAGTGCGAGAAATAAACGACCGTTTTCTCTATGAATTCCGAAATCCTTCAAATCGGGCTCGCCGACGGTAAAACGCGTCACTTGAGCATCCTGCGCCATGGGCGGATGTGTGAGCGGATCATCGCGGTTAATCACCAAGTGTTTGGCGTTCATATAGATACGCTGTTTGGTGAAATGGTATTCGCCCAGATTGTCATAACGGTCCATGTGATCCGGCGATACATTTAATACTGTGGCTGCCGCCGCTTTCAGGCTGACAGTGCTTTCCAATTGAAAGCTGGATAGCTCCAGCACATACAATTCCGCAGCTTCGTCCAACAAATCCAACACTGGCGTTCCAACATTGCCACCGACTTTTACGGCAACACCTGCGGCTTTGGCCATTTCACCCACTAAAGTGGTGACGGTGGTTTTACCGTTGGAGCCCGTGATGGCGACGATGGGCGCGCGCGCCTCGCGCACAAATAATTCGATATCACCTATTACCTGCACACCGTCGGTAATGGCTGTAGCTATAGCGGGATGTTTGCGCGGTACGCCAGGACTCAAAATAATTTCACTGATGCCCTGCCAAGCCGAGTAATCAAACTCGCCTGTTATCAAACGCGCGCTCGGGAATTCTGCGCAAAAACGCTCAACGCTCTCCGCTTTGGGAGCTTGATCGGCCACCACAAATGCGCGCCCCTGACGGCTCAGATAACGGGCGACGGAAAACCCCGTCGCTCCCAACCCGACGATCAGTGCTATGCGATTGGTGGCAATCAGCGTAGACATGGCTTTATCTCAATTTCAGGGTCGCCAGACCCACCAGAACCAACATAACGGTGATGATCCAGAAGCGCACAATAACCCGCGGTTCCGGCCAGCCTTTTAATTCAAAATGGTGATGCAGTGGCGCCATACGAAAAATGCGCCGCCCCGTCAGTTTGAACGAGGCCACCTGCAAAATAACGGAAACCGTCTCCATGACAAAAATGCCGGACATAATGAAAAACACGATTTCGTGGCGCACGATCACAGCGACCACACCGAGTGCGCCGCCGAGGGCCAAAGCGCCCACGTCGCCCATAAAAACCTGTGCCGGATAGGTGTTGAACCAGAGAAATCCGAGTCCCGCACCGGCGAGAGCGCCGCAGAACACCACCAGCTCACCGGTGCCCGCCACATAAGGAATATGCAAATATTCCGCAAATTTCGCATTGCCCACCAGATAGGCAATGATGCCGAGCGCAGAGCCGACCATCACCGTTGGCATAATGGCCAAACCATCGAGGCCGTCGGTCAAGTTCACGGCGTTGCTGGCACCCACCACCACGAAATACACCAGCAGCAAATAGCCCCAGCCGAGATCGACCGTGACATTTTTAAAAAATGGTACATAGAGCTGGGTTTCCACCGGACTTTGCGCCGTGCTGTACAAAAATACCGCGACGCCGACTCCTGCAACGGACTGCCAAAAATATTTCCAGCGCGCCGGCAAGCCGCGGGAGTTTTTTTCGATCACCTTGCGGTAATCGTCCACCCAGCCCACCAATCCGTATGTCACCGTGATAAACAACACCGCCCAGACAAAACTATTATTCAAATCCGCCCACAGGAGCACGCTGATGGAAATTGCGAATAACAACAATGCACCGCCCATGGTCGGGGTGCCAGATTTACTCAAATGACTTTTGGGACCATCATTGCGCACAGCCTGGCCAATTTGTTTTTGCACCATCTTGCGAATAAACCAGGGGCCGAGCATCAGCGACACGAACAGTGCCGTCATGATTCCCAAAATGCCGCGCAGGGTCAGGTACTGGAAAACCGCCAGCGGTCGAAAAAACTGCTCAAGATATGCAGCAAGCCAAACTAACATGCGGAGATTTCCTTCGCGTCCAAAACCCGTTGCGCCACTTCTTCCATGCGCGCACTGCGGGACCCTTTAATCAGCACAATGCTCTGCGCATCTAGCTGCGACAGCAGCGCCTCCACCAGCGTTGCCTTGTTCGGAAAATTCGCACCACCCGCGCCAAACGCTGAACTGGCGAGGGCAGACAAAGGGCCGCAACTGAGCAGCGCAGCTATATTTTTCTGCGCTGCATAAGCGCCTATGTTGCGATGTTCTTGCTGCGCGACCTCACCAAGTTCCGCGAGATCGCCCAAAACCAATATACGCTTACCCGATCTTTCACTGAGATAATCGATGGCGGCGCGCACAGAGCCGGGATTGGCGTTATAGGTGTCATCAATCACCACGCTATTTCGCGGTCCCGCATAAATCTGCATGCGACCTTTTTCGCCCGCGAAATTTTTGAGTCCGCTCGCAATGTTGGCCAAACTAACATCCGCAGCTATGGCGCAGGCGGCTGCTGCGAGCGCGTTCGCGAGGTTATGCAGACCCGGCAGCAATAATTGCGCGGTGACGGACTGCCCCTGATAAAGCAAATGAAAAGAGGCGCGCCCGGCGCTATCGAAAATAATATTGTCCGTGCGCACCACAGGAAAATCAGCGGTGGCACCTTTTAGAGAAAAGCCGATTTGCTTTACATGCGCTGTTGCCCGAATAAATTGAGCCGCGAAGGTATCGTCGAGGTTGATAACAGCAGTGCCAAGTTCATTTAAAGTGGCGTATATCGATCCTTTCTCCTGAGCAATCGCGGCCAGCGAACCAAAGCCGGCGATATGGGCAGCACTCACATTGTTCACCAAAGCAACGTCCGGTTGTACGAGTTCGACGAGATTGGCGATTTCTCCTGGGTGATTGGTGCCGATTTCTATGACTGCATAATTCTGGTCCGCCAGATTCATCAAACTGAGTGGCACACCTATGTGATTATTAAAGTTTCCCTGTGTCGCCACCACCGTGCCCACGGCGGCGAATATGTCGCGCAATAGACCTTTAACACTGGTTTTGCCGCTACTGCCGGTGACTGCAACGATTTTTCCAGCAAAACGCTTCCGATGAATCGCGGCAATAACACCGAGCGCCTTCACCGTGTCACCCACCACCAACTGCGGCACGTTGACCGAATCGATCTCGCGCTCCACCACCATGGCGCACGCGCCGCGATCAGCCGCAACGCTCGCATATTCGTGGCCGTCAAAATTCTCGCCGCGCAGAGCGATAAACAACTCGCCACTACGCAATTGACGCGAATCCGTGCTCAGCGATTGAAATTGCGTATCGTTGCCAACCAAACGCGCCTGCAGAGGTTCAAGCAAATCGCTAAGCTGCATCAGCTGGCCCTCCCTTCTACTTGGGAGCGCCAGCGCAGTGCCTGAACGGCTTCTTTCACATCGCTGAAATCGCGTTTTTCACTGCCAATAAGCTGATATGTCTCGTGGCCTTTCCCGGCAATTAAAATCACGTCTCCTGGCTGCGCCGCCGCTACGGCGTGCGCTATGGCTTGAGCGCGATCCGCGATACACAAATGTTTGCGCTCTCTGAAGCCTTCGCAGATATCCTGGATAATGACATCCGGATTTTCCGTGCGCGGATTGTCGGTGGTGACGATGACATGATCAGCAAAACGCTCAGCAATGGAGGCCATAATCGGGCGTTTGCTGCGATCGCGGTCGCCGCCGCAACCGAATACCACCCACAATCTTCCAGAGGTGTGCACTCGGGTTGCTGCAATTGCATGAGACAGCGCATCGGGCGTGTGCGCATAATCCACCACGGCCATCACATCAGTATTTTCCGCCACTCTCTGCATACGCCCAGGCACAGGTTGCAGCTGTGGAATCGCCGCCAATAGTGCGGAAAAATCGCAGCCGATTGCACAGAGCGCGGTGATAGCGGCAAGCAGGTTGTAAACATTAAATTCGCCGAGCAGCGGACTGATGATCTCCGCCTCGCCCCAAGGGGTCGTCAGCCGCAATTCCACACCCTCGGCGCTGTAGCGCAATTCGCTGGCGTATACATCGGCAGCAAAATGCAGCAGCGAGTAACTGTAAACATCCGCGCGCACTTTTGCCGTGGCGACCATCTGCGGTGCAAACGGATCGTCAAGATTAATAATCGCCGCTTGCAAACCCATGGCTTCGAATAATTTTTGTTTTGCCGCTGCGTAGTTTTGCAGGGTCCGGTGATAATCCAGATGATCGTGGGTGAGATTGGTAAAAATACCCGCGCGGAAATTCACTGCCGCAACGCGATGCTGGTCGAGGCCGTGCGATGACACTTCCATGGCAACAAAATTAACGGCTTCCGCGCGTAGCTCCGCCAGCAACTTCTGACAAAGCGCGGCGTCCGGAGTTGTCAGACCGAAATCGTGACGCACTTTGCCGTCAACGGATACACCAAGCGTCCCCAATGTGGCTGCGCGTCCGGCCACCATGCCATATAACTGAGCGAGCAATGACACAGTGGTACTTTTACCATTGGTGCCAGTGACGCCAATGACTTGCAGAGTCGCAGATGGATCGCCGTAACAACGCCCCGCGATTTCACTCACTCGCGCCGCCAGATTGGCGACCGCGATAACGGGTACATTTGCTTGGTGATAAATGTCACCACCGCGCCACTGCGTATCCGCTTCGAGCAAAACGGCAACAGCCCCGCGTTCGAGCGCGTCACCGATGAAATTCCGACCGTCAACACTGCCACCAGTAAGCGCGACAAAAACGTCACCGGGAATTAATTTCCGGCTGTCCACGCTAAGACCAGAGACCCGTAGTTCCGCCACCGCTTCCGGCAGACGGAGTTCCGGTAACAACTGCGCCAGTTTCACAAGTGCCGCGGCCATCAGCGCACCGCCACGTTTTGGCTAGGCGCAGATGGCGGTACCTGCAAGATCCGCAGACTGCTCTCCGCCACTCGCGCAAAAATAGGCGCAGCGGCTTCGCCTCCGTAATAATGCTCCTGCGGTGGCTCGTGAATAATCACCACCATCACAATTTCCGGATTGTCTGCAGGCGTCAATCCGGCAAATAGGGCCACGTATTTATCATCCGCATAGCCGCCCTCACCCACCTTGTGCGCGGTACCGGTTTTGCCGGCAACAGGATAGGCTTTGATTTGCGCACGAGTGGCAGTGCCGCCGGGCTGAGTAACGGTTTTCAACATTTCCAGAACCTGATGTGTATATTTCGCGTCGACAACGCGGACACCGTCGACTGGATCCTGCTGCTTGAGAATGGAGGTCGGTCGCAAAATACCGTCAGTGGCAAAAATGGTATAGGCGTGCGCAAGTTGCAGCGCGGTTACAGAAAGACCGTGACCAAATGCCAATGCCGCTCTTTCGGTGGGGTGCCAACGTCGCGGATTCGGCAATTTGCCGAGAGCTTCGCCGGGGAAGCCAGTGCCGGATGGTTGCCCCATTCCGACGCGGAAAAAAACATCGCGCAAGTCTTCCGGTGGTAAATCCATCGCGAGTTTACTGATCGCCACCTGACTGGATTTTTGAATTGCGGTAGTCAAATCCATCACGCCGTAATTTCGGAAATCCGAATAGGTTTTGCCACCAACCCGCCAGTAGCCCGGATTGGTATCGATTTTGGTACCGGGCAGATACCGCTTGCTCTCCAGCGCCGCGATGATGGTGAAAGGCTTCATGGTGGAGCCGGGCTCGATGATGTCGGTGATTGCGCGATTGCGCAGGCGTGCCGGCTGAATTTGAGTTCGGTTATTAGGGTTGTACGAAGGCTGGTTGGCCATGGCAAGCACTTCACCAGTGTGCGCATCCAACATAACGATGGAACCCGACGCAGCGCCCTGTTCCGCCACCGCATTTTTTAGTTCGCGATAGGCGAGATATTGCAGGCGCAAATCCAGGCTCAATTGCACATCCTTGCCGGAAGCCGCCGCGCGCACTATGCCCAAGTCCTTTACCACATTGCCTTTTAAATCCTTCATTACCTGTCTGCTGCCAGGCGTACCAGATAGCCAATTGTCCAACGCCAACTCGATGCCTTCGCGGCCGCGATCATCGATATCGGTAAACCCCACTACATGAGCGGCGACTTCACCGGCTGGATAAAACCGTTGAAATCCCTTCTCAGCCCAGACGCCATCCAATTTCAGCGCGATGATGTTGTCCGCTTCCTGCGGTGGCAGGTTACGGGCGACATACATAAATTGTTTATCGCCAAAACGCGCGATCTTGGCTCCCAGCTCCGCAGGTTTTACCCCGAGAGCCTGCGCGAGTTGCGGCGTATTTTTGAGATCAAAACGCTGGGGGTTTATCACGATGGATTTGACCGGCGTACTGACCGCGAGAATTTCGCCATTGCGATCGGTGATCACACCGCGATAAGACTGTATTACCTCTTCCCGCAAAGTGCGCGCTTCACCCTGCTCCTGCAAAAAGGTAAAACCTTTTTCTGCAGAGGGAATGACCTGCAACTGCGCCAGATTCCATACCAACGCGGCGGGCAATCCCAACAGCAGCAGCGCCGCAAAAACCGCGCGTGCGCGACTGAATACCGGTCCCTCAGGGTTTGCGCGCGGAATTTTTTTAGCACTGGCATTTTTTTTTGTCATGGTTTTACGAGAACCACCTGATCAATTTCCGGTACGGTCATACCAAATTGTTTGGTCGCCAATTGCTCCACGCGGGCATACGCTGACAAGGAGCTTTTCTCCAATAACAATTGTCCCGACTCCGCCTGCAAATCCGCGGCGGCATGGCGCAATTTTTCCAACTCATGGGTAGCGAGGCGGGCGCGATGGGTGACGTAGACAACGGAGAGTGCAGAGCCCATCACAAGAAACCACGCAGCAAAAATCAATATGCCATGTCCTAATTTTTGTACCATGCGTACCTCTTCATGAGCCGTCTCTTCGGCCTGATACAAATTGCGGAACTGAGGATTAAAGTTTTTCAGCCACTCTCATGATTGCACTGCGTGAGCGGATATTGAGCTGCAGTTCCTCCTCGCTCGCTTTAACAGTTTTGCCGATGATGCGAAGGCGATGCGCGATCTGATCCTCTGTCACCGGCAGCCCTTTGGGGAAAACCTGGCCGCGCGCTTCCTGTTTAAAAAACCGTTTCACTATCCGGTCTTCGAGGCTGTGAAAGCTGATCACCACCAATCGGCCCCCAGGTTGCAATGCTGTCACTGCCACAGTCAGCGCTTTTTCCAAATCCTTAAGTTCGTTATTTACCTCAATACGTATCGCCTGAAATGCGCGCGTCGCAGGATGTTTATCGCGCTCCCATTTGGGATTGGCGGCAGCAATCACCTCCGCCAGTTGGCGCGTGCGCGTAAATGGCGTCTGGCGCCGCTCGGCGACAATGGCCCGCGCCATCCGCCGGGAAAATCGCTCCTCACCATATTCAAAGAGCACCCGCGCAATTTCTTCCTCTGGAGCCGAATTCACCCAATCCGCCGCACTCATGCCGCGACTGGTATCCATGCGCATATCCAGAGGCCCGTCCTGCATAAAACTAAAGCCTCGATCAGCCTGATCGAGTTGCGGGGAGGACACCCCCAGATCCAACAAGATCCCCGCAACTCGGCCGGCTACCCCGCAACGCTCCGCCTCTTGGGCGAGAGCTGAAAATGACTCGTGCACTATCGCAAACCGATTGTCCGCGCTTTCCAGTTGCCGACCCGTAGCGATCGCCTGCGGATCCTTATCAAACGCGAGCAGCCGTCCATCCTGTTTCAATCGCTGCAAAATGGCCCGACTGTGGCCGCCTCTGCCAAAAGTCCCATCGATATAAAAGCCGGCCTCATCCCAAACCAGCGCGTCCACTGACTCCCGCAGGAGCACCGAAAAATGCTCTGTCTTACTCATGGATTCCTTACAAAGAAAGTGAGAGCATTTCGGGCGGCATAGCGTCATCGTCTACGGGCGCATTCGCCACCGACTGCAGCCAGCTGGCCTCACTCCAGAGCTCCAATTTTTTACCCAGGCCGACCAACATCAGGTTTTTGTCGAGGCCGGCGTAATCGCGCAGCGTCGGCGGTACCAGCACCCGGCCATTGGCATCGAGTTCGAGAGATGTGGCATAGCCAATCAACAAGCGCTGCGCGCGTAATGCGAGTTTGTTAAATGTGGGCAGCGCCTCGATTTTGGGGCGGATGACGTCCCATTCGGACTCTGGATAAACAAGGACGCATTTGTCCTCGGTATGGGCAGTCATAACAATGCGACCTTCACAAAGCGACACAAGGCATTCCCGCTGCTTGGCGGGGATCGCGATGCGTCCTTTGTTATCCATCGTTATGCTGTGGCTGCCTTGAAACACACATTTACCCACTCGGAGACCGATTCAAACCACAAACTTCCACAAAAAACCACTTTATTCCACTTTAGCACACTAGCGACGGCGCGGGGCCACTGTCAAGCAACGCCGTGGAAAAATGCGCGTAAAGGATTGAAATTAATGAGGTTTTGTTCCGCTTGTCGCGGAAAGCAGAATGGGCGGAAGGAAATTTTTGTGTATGAAAACAGCAAAATAGGCGGGCAATCTAACAAAGCACTTTAAGTGCAAGAACATTTTTGACTTAAAGAAACACGCTCATTGAGAAGAGCGATATAAAGAGAAAAGCTGATAAAAATCAGCAGTAATGAGGAGAAAATAAAAATAATAAAGATAAAAAGAGTTGGCCTGTAAGCCGGGTTCTGTCGTGGACAGTCATTCATCTGGGACAAATGTCACCACTTGCCTCAAGCAACCTACCCGAATCCAGCGCGGGCCGCGCCATAGGATTCCTATTTGGTCTTGCTCCGAACGGGGTTTGCCGTGCCGCAAACTGTTACCAGCTGCGCGGTGCGCTCTTACCGCACCCTTTCACCCTTACCATCCGAAGATGGCGGTCTGCTCTCTGTTGCACTTTCCGTAGGCTCGCGCCCCCCAGGCGTTACC
>JAEZGT010000291.1 GCA_023416875.1 Pseudomonadota bacterium | reverse complement strand
CGCGCGCCGTCGAGAGTGGTTTTGATCGCAGTCGGATGGTGGGCAAAATCGTCATAAACAGCGACGCCGTTTACCTCCCCCACCAGTTCCATACGGCGTTTGACACCCACAAAACGGGTCAGCGCTTCGCAGGCGACTTCCGGCTCCACACCTACGTGGCGCGCCGCCGCTATGGCGGCAGTGGCATTGTGGAGATTGTGGATACCCGAAAGTCCCCACCTCACTTCGCCGACGGCTTTTCCGTCAAGTGCCACCGCAAACCGGCTGGCGTCTTCCTGCTGAAGGCGATAGGACCAATCGCCACCGAGGGTTTGCACCGGCGTCCAGCAGCCTTTTTGCAAAACCTCCTGCAGGGCTTTATCTGCTTGCGGATAAATAATCAAACCGTCACTGGGGACGGTACGAACCAGATGGTGAAATTGGGTTTGAATCGCAGCGAGATCGGCAAATATATCGGCGTGATCGAATTCGAGGTTATTCATGATCAGCGTGCGCGGCCGGTAGTGGATAAATTTCGAGCGCTTGTCAAAAAATGCGCTGTCGTATTCATCCGCTTCGATTACAAAAAAGTCTGAGGCCCCCAAAGACGCGGACGTGGGGAAATTTTGCGGCACACCGCCGATCAGGTAGCCGGGTTCAAAACCGGCGTAATCCAATATCCAGGCGAGCATGCTGGAGGTGGTGGTTTTTCCGTGGGTGCCGGAAACCGCAAGCACCCAACGGTCGCGCAGAATATTCTCGGCCAGCCATTGCGGACCGGAAATGTACGGCAGGTTGAGATTGAGAATGGTCTCCATCAACGGATTGCCGCGGCTGACCACATTACCGATAACAAAGATATCCGGCCGCAAATCCAGCTGACTTGGATCGAACCCTTCGATTAATTCGATTCCGGCGGCCTCGAGCTGAGTGCTCATCGGCGGGTAGACGTGATGATCGCAGCCGGTCACCTTGAAACCTTTAGCCTTGGCCAGTTGCGCCAGGCTGCCCATAAAGGTTCCGCAAATGCCGAGAATATGAATGTGCTGCATGCAGTTTTCCTCAAAAAATCAGCGCCGCAGCTTAGCATGGAGGTCCCCGCCATTCATCCCCGTGCACTACGGCGCGACAAATTGTCTGCACGGGTGCTTGTGATAGAATCCGCCCTCTTATTTGTACCGACCAGGAATCCCGTCATGAGCTTAAATTCTGTTCCCACTGGCAAAAACCCACCCGAAGAAGTCAACGTCATCATCGAAATTCCCCAGGGCGGCGAGCCGATCAAATACGAGATTGATAAAGATACCGGAGCACTGTTTGTCGACCGTATTCTGGGAACATCCATGCGCTACCCCTGCAATTACGGTTATGTTCCGAACACCCTGTGCGGTGACGGCGATCCTGTAGATGTTCTGGTGGTTATGCCCTTCCCTCTCCAGGCTGGCTGCGTCGTTAAATGCCGCCCCATCGGTGTGTTAAAAATGTCGGACGAGTCCGGTCAGGACGCCAAACTGCTCGCCGTTCCGGTCACGAAAACCACTCCGATTTACAGCAATATTCAGTCTTACAAAGACTTGCCGGAAATTCTCATCAAGCAGATCGCGCATTTCTTTGAACACTACAAAGATCTGGAGCCCGGCAAATGGGTAAAAGTTGAAGGCTGGGGCGATGCGGACGAAGCCAAGAAAGAAATCCTCGACTCCATCGAGAATTACAAAAAAGCCTAACGGGCCTTACAAAAAAGGGCCTTCGGGCCCTTTTTTATTGTCTACTGACCGCTCAAGTTTTGAGCTTCAAATGATCCACATTGGGCGGCGGTGGCGCAGGTGGCGCTGCTGGCCCCAAACGCTCCCCTACTTTACCCAAGGTCAAATGGGACAAATCCAGCTGAAGTGGTTGTACTTTTTCCCGCTCCCCAGGCGTCAATTAATCAGCACCGACAGCCGCCACATCCAGATCCGGAACCGTGACCGCAATCCCAGGCAAAATTTCAAATTCATCCTCTTTCACCAAATTGCCCTCCTGCGGCGCAACCGACAGATGGGAAATATCCACCAATACCGGCCGAGCCTCGACCCGCTCATTTGGGCGCAATAACTCCGCGCCGGGTGCAGACAAACCGAAATCCGGAGCTTCAATTTTGGGCCTGACGGTTTTCGGCGGCGGCGGTTGCGCGCCAAGAACCGTCGTCAAACCCGTTTCTTTTGCGGCTGGGTTGGCTGGCTGCGGCGGTGAAGGAATTGATGATGGTGATTGAGGCTTAACCGGCCCGGTATTCGACGCTTCGCTTACCAGTACCAAATCCACTCGCGCACCGGCTTTTTTCATCGCCACGCGATATTTGTTCGCGGCGTCGGCATCGACACCCTTTTTTAAAGGTATAGCTTTGCCGGAAAACAGCGCGTTCACCTTAGTTTCATCCAGACGAAACAGTTGCTGCAGATTCTTTTTTACTTGAGCCAGTTCAAAACCCGGCACTAACTCGCCACTGAACACCAAGTCATATCGTTCTTCATTCATATAGAGACCACATGCTGCGCATCCACTCGAAAGTAAAACACTTTATCTCCATAGCTGCCACCCGACTCGCCTCCTTCAACCGATCAAGGGTTCGAAAAGGTGACAAAAACTGTGACACTGTCGAGATTTTTTACTCATTAAAAAATTTTTCCGCTTAATCGAATATCCATAAGGGCGCTATTTTCCTCTGATTCCAACATCCTTTCGTTATTGAAGAGTCTTAGCTAAGACGTTGAAACCACAGGATTTTTTTTGGCACCAAAAGCACTATCTAGAGAACACAGAAATACGCGTCTAAAAAAAGAAAAATTGTCATGAATAGCATTTTCGCTTAATAGATTTGAATCTATACGATTTCGCGGGGCCGAATAATGTGCGCCACGTGTGCGTCACAGTTAACTGGCTGTAGGAGGGATCAGCATCCATACTTTGGGAATCTCGACTCTGCGATGCAAATTCCGGTGCGGACAAGCAAAGCGAACGTTTAAGGACCGTTTCGATGAATACAGAAGTGAACAATAAGCACATTCCCGCAGCAATTGACCGGCTTATGCCCAGGTCTCCTTACAACGCCAGTAGCAGCGCTATCGCAGCGAAGGTAATTGAGGATATCCATTTTCTGCAGGACCGCATCGAGCGGATCAAAAAACTTCAAACCCCCAATTCCACCGTACTGAAAACCTATCAGTCTATGTTGGAAAGCCGGGAAGCGGTTTTGGCGTGGCTGCGCGAAAATGGCGACCTAGAAGAAGAGCAAGATGTCACCCATCACGTAGGTTAAGCTCAAATCGCAAGATGATTTCTGGCAAGGCTGACATATCGGAGAAGGCATCAATTTCTCGCCCCTCCATTACCAAAGGCTCGCCGTAGCGTACGACATGCATCCCTGCTCTGATTGCGGCGGTCACACCTGCAATCGAATCTTCCACCACTAATGTTTCCCCAGGCGCGAAGTCCATATGTTCAGCTGCCATTAAAAACAGGTCCGGAGCGGGTTTGCCCCGCTTTACTTGCTCGACCGAAAAACGACGGTCGCCAAAATAAGAGTACAGGCCAGTCACTTCCAACGAATGTCGAATTTTGCTCATCGCCCCGTTGCTGGCGACGCAAAATGGCGTGCCCCGCGCCACCAACCATTGCAAAACGGGTTCAATACCCGCCACCGGTCGCAGATCCCGTCCAAATGCTTCCGTGGTGGCTAACGCCAAACTGTGCAGAAAATCGTCTGGCAGCACACCTGGATATTCCTGCTGCAATAGATTCAGGCAGTAATCCATAGTTTGGCCGCAAAATTTGCGCTCGCACTCTTGCGCGGAAAGTGAAATATCAAAGCCTGCCAGATGTTCGGAAAAAACCTGTGCACCGAGGGATTCGCTATCCACCAGTACGCCGTCACAATCAAAAATAATCAGCATTTAAAAAGACCAATTCGAAGGATAAAGCGAGGGAGACACTGTAATAAATCGCGCAAAAATTTCATCAAAATTCCGGATTACTTCTTCCTTAAGTGCAATATCTAGGGAGGCCACCAATTCGAACACTGCCTCCTTATCTATCTCTTGCTGAAACTCCCGCGCTAGAGGTGCATAGCTAAGATGCCATGGCTCCGGCGCTACCCCACCAAAAGGCTCCAGATAAGGGCGAAAGAATAAAGCATCGGCGTTAGCAAGTTCGCCATCGAGCCATTGGTGGAACGCCGCAAAAGGACCTTGGCATTCGGCCAGTGTTAATTGGAGCGACTGGCCGATTGGCAGGGCCGCGCGGTCGTACACGTCGACATCGGTACCCCAATGATGACGCGAGGTTCCGGGCAGCGCTGACCACCGCAATATCGCAAACATCAATGCCTCGGTGTCCAAGCTGGCCACATCCAGTGGTTGCCCATCATCGCCCAGGACTGGCCGCAGTCCCGCCGCCTTGGCATTCCAAATAACACATTGACGTTCGATAGAGCGAAAGCCGCTGACAACAGTGAAATCAAATCCATGAAGCGCCGCTCTGGCGGCCAGATCAGCCAAAGGGTCAAGCAATTGGCGCTGCACCGGAACACCGTGAAAATCCGCCAATTCCTGCGGGACATTGTTAAGACGCATGAACAGTTTCAAAGTTTTTTAGAATTCCGCATGTGACATATAGGAAAAATGTAGTAAATTCCGGGACTCTTATGACATGAGCAGGTATGAGCAAGCGGCCCGTCGAGTTGTTTGCACGAGACCTGGCTCCCGCCAAAATTTGCACTACAGTTATAGGTAGGGTCCAGCGCATTTTGCGTTTGGAACTGTAGTTCGAGTAACACGCTAAGAAACCACGGCACCCGCCGCAACACGATAATAATAAAGGATGACCCATGAATAACGTAAATCTGGCCCATAGTGAACTTCTTGAACTCAAAAATCTGGGCATGGCCTCAGTCAATATTCTGCAAGCCATTGGCATCAATACCTATGAAGATTTGGCGGAGATGGGTCCGGTTCAAGCCTACTGCCGCATCAAAGCCCGTGGCATTCACGTCTCCAAGGTCATGCTGTACGCTCTCCAGGGAGCATTAATGGATGTGCACTGGAACGATCTGCCCCCCGACCTCAAAACCCGATTGGTCAAAGAAGCTGAGCATTTAGAGCGCGGTGAGCGCGCACGCGCTCCGGCCTGATGGCCACAACCCTTTGCGCCTTGGACGAAATACCGGCGGGTGAGGCTCGCGGCATAGATCTAGGGGAGAGGCGATATATAGTCGTACGCCAATCAGAAGACTTCTTTGTCTACCGCAATCAATGCCCCCACCTCGGCGTCCCGCTCGATTGGCAACGGGATCAATTTATGGATCCCGAAGGTGAATTCCTACGCTGTGCTACCCATGGGGCTCTATTTCTTCCGGAAACCGGCGAGTGCATTTCCGGCCCGTGCGTCGGCCAATTTCTGATTCCTGTGCCATTCGAACAAGTGAATGGCCTGATCGTGCTGCGCAGCTAGAAGCCGATAACAATCAACTGAGCACTACCGGCAACACGCGGTCCAGCACAATTTCCGTTGGGGAAATGTTCGCACCTAGCGCTATCACTTCCACTCCGGCATCGACGGCTTCATAAAAAGCGCTGGTGTAGACACGATCTATATGGGATGCCACCGCGACCCGTGCAATTCCCGTGTGTTGCACGCAATACACAAGTACAGCTCGATGCCCTGCCCTCACCATGGCTGAAAGTTCGCGCAAATGCCGCGCGCCGCGCGTACTCACTGCATCCGGGAAAAATCCATTGCCATCATCGGCTTCCGCCAGGGTGACATTCTTGACCTCGACATAAACTGGTTGGTTTTTGATCTCCAGCAGAAAATCAATGCGACTGCCTTCGCTTCCGTAAATCACCTCGTGGCGGAGACTGTCATAACCTCGTAGAGCCGGCACCAACCCAGTTGCAAGCGCCTCCCGCACCAAACGGTTGGCGCGACCGGTGTTGATGCCTGCGAGGTGACCGTGAGGGGTGGTGGCGATTTCCCAGGTCGCCGGATATTTACGCTTTAAACCAGGTGAGAGGGAAAACCACGCGGGTGCGCCCGGTTGCAGACAATTTTTCATGCTCCCGGTATTGGGGCAGTGAACTGTCAAAATTTCGCCGTTTTCAAGGCGGATATCGGCGAGAAAACGTTTGTAGCGCTGTATTAGGACACCCTGCTGCAGCGGCTCGGGAAACAACACAGAAACACTCCATGACAAAGTACGGCGGCGCAGTATAAGTGAGAAATTGGCGAAAATTTGGCTATTTCCCACCCATTTACAAAAAACTGGCACACTGCAGACGAATCTGATAGCTTTCCCGGTTTGGCCGGCCGGCCACGGGGATTAAAGACCGGTCTCCGATACCGAAGTGACACGTTCTGCATCTATGTCACTCTTCGGGCGCAGTGACGCGACAGGTTTCGCGATTTGCGCCTGGGTTTAAGAGTGGCGGTGCGTACAAAGGCAATATAGAGAGGCTCAACAACAATGCCCCAAACAACGAAGCCCGATACAACTAATTTTTCTCTCCACGGTATCGAACCCTATACGCTGGTTAAGGGTGAGGAGTACATGAACGAAAAGCAGCGGGAGCATTTCAAAAAGCTTTTGCTGGCGTGGAAAAGAGAACTTATGGAAGAAGTTGATCGCACCATGAGCCATCTGAAAGATGAAGCGGCGAACTTCCCTGATCCCGCTGACCGTGCGAGCCAGGAAGAAGAATTCAGCTTGGAGCTGCGCACCCGCGATCGTGAGCGCAAGCTGATCAAAAAAATTGACAAAACCCTCGAGCTCATCGAAGCCGATAATTACGGTTTTTGTGAAGCCTGCGGTGTGGAAATCGGTATCCGTCGACTGGAAGCCCGCCCCACCGCCACTCTCTGCGTCGATTGTAAAACCATCGACGAAATTAAAGAAAAACAAGTAATGGGTTGATATCTCAAGGGCCGGTCTCCGGCCCTTTTTAATTTCTCTTTTCGTTTATCGTCAGCATGGCTCCAGCCATTCGTTCTCCCTACGTCGGCCGCTTCGCTCCATCTCCCACCGGTCCTTTGCATTTCGGCTCATTGATATGCGCATTAGCGAGCTATCTCGACGCCAAACGTCACGGCGGCAAATGGCTGCTGCGCATCGAAGATATAGACCCGCCCCGCGAACAACCCGGTGCAGCCGATTCAATTAAACGCACGCTGGAAGCCCACGGATTATTCTGGGATGGCGAAGTCCGCTATCAAAGTCAGAGATCCGAAGCTTATTGGGACTGCCTGGATCATCTGAAAAAGTTGAATTTGCTCTATCGCTGCAACTGTACCCGAGCACGCCTTGCCCCTCTACACGGCCGTTACGATGGCTACTGCCGTTATCGGCGCCCGACACCCGACGAACCATGTGCGCTGCGTTTAAAAGTAACGGATCTGCCTCCTGCGTTTAGTTATCTGGAAAATAAAATTGCATTTACAGATCGCATCTGCGGTGCACAATTCGAAGACATCAATCAAGTCAGCGGCGATTTTGTTATTCATCGCAAGGATGGCTTATTCGCTTATCAATTGGCGGTGGTGGTGGACGATATAGATCAGGGGATTACGGATGTGGTGCGTGGAGATGATTTGCTGGATACGACAGCACGACAGATATTTCTTTATCACATCCTCGGAAAAACACCGCCGACTTATGCCCATATTCCGGTTATTAAAGATAAGAACGGAAACAAGTTGAGCAAGCAGAATCATGCGCCGGCGGTAGATTTAACTGCGGCACATATCAACATCTACAATGCTCTTACTCGTCTTGGGTATAGTCCATCTATGACGGCAGACATTTCCAGCTTGTTGAATGAGGCTATCGTCTATGGTCCGAAATTTTCGGGATAAACAGTAAACAACACCCAAGTCATTCGGCAATCCGAGTATAAAGAATCGGAACTACTCGACTCCTAGCTCGCCGCCCTAAAGTGTCCTCTATTTCTATATAGACTTCGTAGTTTCCCGACGGAGGGTCAAATGTATTCATCACCAAAAATGCCACAAATGTGCCGTCAGCATTCATATTAGGGGTTTGATTTCCGGTGCTGCTGAAATTATTTGGCCCGCCGCGGGTGTAAATCAACATGCGAGCCGCCGGGTAACGAGGATCGGAAGTCCAGCGTCCCTCTGCACGATAATTAAAATTTGTGCTGCTCATAACTAACGGTGTTTGAGCAACCGTTGGCCGATCAAGAGTAACAATCAGATCTTCCAAATATTCCAACGTGAAATTACTTGAAGTCCGTGTAGGCGTCCGATAATCAGCAATACTTGCAGATTCAGCCCAGACAACCAGTTGATATACACCATCAGACGGGAATGCAGATCTTGGGATTGAAATATTGAAGTCTCCATTACCAACAAATCGCGTTAGCGTATCTCCAACCAAGGCTCCGCTCGCAGAGCGAATTTGCACATTTAAATTTGCAGAACCCGCTCCGAGGTCCCAGACCAAATTACCGGAAAGCGGAACGTCCAATAAGTGGCTCCCTCCGCCCGGAGTCGTTAAGGTCAAATCCGGCTCGACCAAAGCCTGCAAGTTAAATGAGAAAAAATAACTATCGCTGACACCTCCGGCGGACCAAACTATCTCGCGATAATTAATATTTTCCAGCCCATCGCTAGAAATAGCGCACCCGCTTCTTGTATTGATGCAATCTGTAATATCTACAGCAGACAGATCACTTTCACGATTCCCTTGAGAATCAACCAAATATATCTGTGCCAAATCGAAAGTCAGCTGCTGACCTGTATCGCCATCTATGACGGAGCCCACTACTACAGGAAGGTTCGCGGGCGTATATATCTCTGTGCTGGATGGCTGGAGAAGTTGAAATTGAACATTACGCTGTTGAAGTACTGAAAAAGCTACGCTATCCGTAGCGCCAAAACCCGCCGGCGTAACTGCACGAACTTCAATCGTATTTTCATCCCACAGTATTTCATTCGGCAAGCGGCACCCTTCAAACCAGCATTCCGTCACATCCACAATTTCCGGCACACGGGTCGCGCCGCTACGGATAGTTGCAGTAATGGTTGGACGACCACTGTTCAGATCCGACTGCTCAATAAATCCCGTTAGTAAAGGCAATTGATCGCGATTGTAGGAAGTGCCGTCGCGAGGCGTTTCAATGCCGATTTGGACATTTTCATAGGGGTTGGTGTTGATTTTGGCCACGGCTGCAATCACTTGGTTGAACTCCGAAATCACCAGCGGCGCGACATTCGCTCCAACTGTAAAAACTCCTACATTTTTGACTTCAATAGCGTCTATACCAGCGGTTAACTGATGCGGCTGCCCATTGGGTTTGTAGAGCGCTTCATAAGTAATGCCTTGCACCTGTTGAATCTCCACGCCCATTTGCTGGAAAAACTGTGCCTGCGCGGCTTCGGAATAGCACTCAGGGCAAGAATAACTCTCTCCCACATAAACAACGCGCCCACCGGAAGCGGCAAAATGTTTTAACGCCAGAATTTCTTTTTCATTGAATTCAATATCCGGCAGGAAAAGAATCAAGAGCTTGATGTGCGCCGGAATCTCGGCAAGCAGTGCACTCTCTATCACAGAAAATTCATAGCCGTTTTCCTGATAGAGCTCACTTAATACGGTTTTTGCCCGCGCGCAGTAGCCGTTTATCTCATCCACCAAACTACACGTTTTTTCGGAGGCCACAAACAACACGGAATTTTTTCGCCCACTGTCAAAATCGGTAACGAAATTGGCCCAATTTAAAAACCAGGGACGATTTTGCTCCAGAGATAAGGCATCCATGTCGTTGAGCACCAACAAATCTCCGCCTGGCAGCAATTCACCTCCGGGTTTATAGGAGAATTCTATTTTTGTCTCAGCTTCTTGCTGAGAGCCCTGATCAAAAGCTCTTAGATATAGGCTGTGCAGATCCGCAGCCTGAAGCAATTCCGCAGGAATAGTGAATGTTAAAGTCTGATTGCCATTTACCGGCACATTTTCAATAAAGGTTTTGCCGTCGAGTTCCGTATACAAATTTAGTGGGCCGCGAGCATTGGCGAAATAACCGTAAACCTGCACATGACCGGCGAGGGTAGCATTAACGACCGGGTTAACGATCGACACAGAAAAAACAGACGCATAAGGAACGGTGATCGTTGCACTGCCGATAACGTCGGGATCACGCGGATCGACAACCTCAACCCGAATCACGTTATCGCCCTGCTGCAACCACTCCGAATTTAATCCAAAGATAAAATCGCCGGGCAATTGGCCGCTAACGATGTCGACTGCTATCGGTTGTCCATTTACGGATACGCGGATTTGCGGCGCTTGCGCAGTGTCCAACGGGCAGCCGCTGAAATCGGCGCGGCCGTAGATATACACTCCGTTACTGTCATTGCTCGTTACTTCCAACTGCACATCCGGCGCCGGTAAATCAAAATCGAAGGATACCAACGGCGATAACAACGTCTGCTCCAGATGATCGGTCAAACGGGCCTGAATGGTGTTTGTTCCAGGGGAAAATACACGGCAGTCCGCCTCAATGCTGAAGTCACCGCTGGATGATTCACCATCGATTTCTACGGCGATGGGTGTAAGCGTGCCTGTGGTATCGATTATTTCCAAGGTCACAGGCGTCAGCCCAGGGTCAAGATTGTAGGAACCAGAAATTCCAACCATGCCGCTATAAGAAGTGTCAGCGACAGGATTGGTCAATTCCAGGAATCCTTCCTGCGGCACATTAATGCTGGCA
>JAEZGT010000264.1 GCA_023416875.1 Pseudomonadota bacterium | reverse complement strand
GTGTTGACCCCGGCGGCGACGCGGTTGCCGTTGGCCAGCAATACCGGATAGCCCTGTTGCGGCGCCACCACAGTGGTGGTGAACACGCTCAGCACATCGGGGCGATCCAGATAGAAAGTGATCTTGCGGAATCCCTCGGCTTCGCACTGGGTGCAGTAGAGTCCACGGGACTGATACAGCCCTTCCAGAGCGGTATTTTTGTGCGGCTCTATGCGCACCACGCTGGTCAATTCAAAGCTCAGCGGCACAGCTGCAATCGTCAGCCCCTCATCATCGACCTGGTATTCCTCCTCGCTCAACAAACGTCCATCCAGGCGCAGCTCCTGCAGTTGCAATTCCTGGCCGTGTAAACGCAGTGGTTCATTTGTTTGGGTTTGGCGCTCCATGCGCAAAACGGCCTTTACCTCGGTGAATTCCCGGCCCAGGGTGAAATGCAAATCCGTGGTGAGTATGCGGAACGCGGGTGGTTGATAGTCCTTCAGATAAATCGTCTTGGGTTGGGCAGCTGTCATTCGTGGTCTCAAATTTCGGAGTTGCCATCCGTGAATTGTTACCCGTCCCTGGATGATCAGGATTTATCTACTCACGCCACTTCAGCGGTGTCTCGTGAGTATGGATATGACTGTCGTCGGCGCAGGGTTCGGTTTTAGGGGGAACATAGCCGGTGCGCTGCTCCGGCGGGAAATGATGGTGTTCGTAGGTGATGATGGCTTGCAGACACGTCTGCAACTGTTCGTTGGAAATGGCATTGCCGTCCGGCCATTTGCGCAGTTCGACGGCGCGTTTGAAGCGCTCATATACCTGCGGCGTCATGGCCGCCAACACCGCCTGAACCTGGGATTCACTCATCGCAACACCTCACAAAAACTTCAAGGATAGGTCGGCGGGGTCTCGCCCGGCAGGCGGCGCACCAAACCCACCGGCAATAATAGACCCAGCGCCAGACCGGCAAGCAGGCCGCCGACATGAGCACCATTGGCCACATATTTACCGGACAAGGCCGGCAAAATCAGCGGCAGAACCACCAGCGAAACCAGGGCGAGAATATAGAGTCCGCGGGGAAGATTCAAAACCGGTGATCTTGTGCGGCGGTAAAGAATGGCAATCACGCCAAAAAGCCCGAACACCACGCCAGACAAGCCGCCAAACAAGTCGGAGCCCGGCAACATATGCTGCGCCAGATTGGCGACCACTCCCGTCAGTAGCAGAATCCCTCCATACACATGGCGCGGCAGCACAAACTCCAACCGTCGCCCCAGCTCCCACAGCGCCATGCTGTTGAACAGCACATGCCACAGACCAAAATGCAAAAACGCCGGCGTGATGAGTCGCCACCACTGATGGTCCACCCAATAGGTTTGCGCTGCACCCGCCGAGGCGACGTAACTGAAATAAAAGGTCACTTTGGTGAACGTAAATGTGCCAACCCACTCCGGCGCCCAAGAAACCAATAAATAACCCGCTATACCTAGGGCGATGGTGACGAGGCTTATCGGCCAAGTGTGCAAAAAAGCCAGGGTTAGTGCCCGGCGCGACAAATGAGTATCCGTGGGGCGGTGCGCCATGCGGTCCAGCACAGAAGCAGCGGCATCCAAGTGCAGATCGTCGACCCAGAGCTCCGTGCGCTCTGCATCCTCACGTAGCTGGTACGGCAGCCCTTCGGCTTCCAGACGTGCATGAATAAGCGCGAGATCCTGTCCCCGTGCAAAACTGCACAATTTCACCATGGCCATTGAATTTTTATCCGTCAGTTTTCGGGATCGACATACACCCAGACAAACTTATCCGCCGACAGTTTGCTTTCGCCGTCGAAACGATAGGCCACCAGACGGCCAAATTTCACCGCACTGTAGTCGAGACAGGCCACATTACTCCGCAATGGCCGGGGATTGCCCTGCAGCCAGTAGTGCCCCACAAACACCGGCGGCTCGTCCACGCCGTAACTGAGCAGCTGGTCGTTTTCCACCGCGGACAGGGGGCGGTCGGCGATGCCCTCTGGTAAAGGGTCCGGTTGAAACACCACGTCGCGATAGGTCTTGGGATTGTGCGCCCAGAATTTGGTCCGGAATGACTCGCGCACGTAGCCATCTCGGCCAGTAATGGTGGTGCCGCGCGGCAGTGGAATACCGGTGCCGCGCGTCAGGCGATCAAACACTTGGCCAGCAAAACTGTGCGGATCCATCGACTCCAGCACCAACTCATCGCGCAACAGGCTATCGCCGTAGCGGGCTAGATATTCATCGATAAGGCGCTGATCCCAACAGGCGTGCACCACGCGAAATCCGGGCATTTCTAGAAACAGCGGCAAAGTCCTGAACCACTGCAGAAACCGGCTCCACTCTTCCGGGAAGTCAGCAAACTGATCGAGGGTTTCGGCAATCAAGCGGTTGTGGCGGGAGCTGTGCGGGCGCACGTGCTCCTGACCCGAACTCGGCGGCGCGGGGGTGGTGTAACAAATCGCATTGAATTCATGGTTGCCCATGATGCACAGGGCGCTGCCGCGATCAACCATGTTCTTGACGAGGTGTAACGCCTCGCGAATATGCGGTCCGCGATCCACCACGTCGCCCAAAAAAATCGCCTGGCGATAGGGGTGGCGGTAAACGCCGTCACAGCGCTCATAGCCCATTTTCTGCAACAGCTTTTCCAGAGTGTTGGCGCACCCGTGGACGTCGCCGATGATGTCGTACCCCTGCCAGTCCTCCGGCTCCCGACTCATAACCTCACCTCAATTGAAACCATTGCCCGAGTGAGAAGCCCACCCCAGCTTGGTGCGGCAGATTTCGTAGAAGTCGTGATCTTCCGGATGAATAAGCCGCAATTTCTCCGGCTTTTTGCGCACCACAATTTCATCGTCCACGGTGGTCACCTGATGGGTCTGGCCGTCACAGGTCACATGTGGGCGAATATCTCGCTGATCGCCGACCACGACGCGAATTTCCGCGTCTCCATGAACCACTATAGGACGACTGCTGAGGGTATGTGGATTTAACGGCACCACCACAATCGCATCCAGCTCTGGATGCATGATGGGGCCGCCGACGCTCAAGGCGTAGGCGGTGGAACCGGTGGGGGTGGAGATAATCAAGCCGTCTGAGCGCTGGCGGTAGACGAATTCGTTATCGATATACAGCTCGAATTCGATCATGCGGATGTATTCACCCGGATGCAGCACCACATCATTGAGCGCTGTTCCGGAACTCATTAACTGTCCGGCGCGGTAAACGTGGCAATCCAACAGGAAGCGGTCTTCGGAGAGATAGCGTCCTTCCAGTACTGCTCCAACTTTGCGTTCGATTTCTTCCGGCATTATGTCGGTCAGAAAACCCAAGCGGCCGCGATTGATGCCGAGCAGAGGTACACCTGTGCGGCACATGCTGCGGGCGCTGCTGAGTAGGCTGCCGTCACCGCCTACGACAATGACTAAGTCGCACTCGTCCGCCAGCGCGTCCCGGCCCAGGCGCGCAAGTTTGGTAACCGGTGCGGATGCTGCGGTTTCCTCATCGAGAAAAATCTCCACGCCCTGCTTCTGCAAAAACAAAATGAGACGCTGCAATGAATAATAGGCGGCCTCGCTGCCGAGTCGCCCCACCAGGCCGATCTTCTTGAATTGGCTCATATCGGTTTTTCCGCGCCGCAAAGCGGCCTATTATCCGTAAATGCCCGGCTAGTATCCAGGCAGCCTTACTGGCGTGCTGCAACCAGGGAATTATTCATGTCCGCTCAAACTGCTGGTGACCGATTAAGACCCGCCAACTATCGCCATCCGCTGGTGCGCGATCTCTGCTGGACGCTCGCATCCGACTTCGATTTGTTGAGCGAACTGCCGCCTTTCCAGCGCTTTCAACCGGTTCAACCAATCGCTCTCTTGGCTGATTGGCTGAACGAGCTGGATGCGGATCCGCGTCAGCTGGAAATCTTTTTCGGCGATACACCACAACAGCGACTCGGTCGCCACTTCGAAAAACTGGTTCTGTTTTATCTGCAATTTGCTCCGGCCAAGCCTTTTCATCTGCTGGAGCACAACAGGCCGGTCATGGGAAAAAGCGCCGACGGTCGTGATATCACCCTCGGGGAGCTGGATTTTTTATTACGTGATGAGCAAACCCAGATTCATCTGGAAATAGCGGTAAAGTTTTATCTCGGCGTCGAGCATGCAGGGACAATTCACTGGCTTGGCCCCGGTCTGGAAGATCGTTTAACACGCAAACTACAACATCTGCGCGACCACCAATTGCCGCTGAGCCAAGTTTTGCAAATCGAACCTGTGGAGCGCCGCTTTTGGGTCAAAGG
>JAEZGT010000236.1 GCA_023416875.1 Pseudomonadota bacterium | reverse complement strand
CGCGCCCGCACACCCGCCTCACCAACATTCGCCCAGTAGCAATCAATTCGATGACTGTAACTGGACGAAATATCACAATCGCGTTCTTGAATTACGGACAGTACTGGGGCAGTCGACACCTGCGACTCCGTCATGCGATGGCACATCACTCCTATTGCCAGAGCGAGGGCGAGTACACCAAAGGAGATTAGAATGCGAGCGCGCATCAGGGATCCAAACGCCAGAGATCATGGGTGGAAATTTCTTGCAGCAAAGTCTCTAGCACTGCCGAGCCAAACAACTCACCCGGGCTTGGCGGCGCGATATAACTGAATAAACGGCCACCGAATTCGAATTCCAAACGCCACGCATGCAAATACATGCGGTCCGCCGAAGCGCCGCCATAACGCTCGTCTCCCAGAATAGGCGCACTTAGGGATTTCAGCGCGACGCGCAGCTGGTGGGTTTTTCCAGTGAAAGGACGGAGAACAAAAAGGCGCAGACCATTTTCCAGGGGGTAACTGTGAAAAACGGTGCGAGCAGGATTTTCTCTAGTGCGGCAGAGGCGATAACTACCGCCGCGACTCTTTTCCATATCGCCGATAATCCAGCCCTGTTTTTTTGATGGCTTTTTTGCGCTGATAGCCAAATAGCACTTCGTGACCTGATGAGACTGAAACGCCTGCGAGAGAACTCGATTGGCATCCGGTGTTTTAGCTGTCACCACTACCCCAGATGTCCCCATATCCAGGCGATGCACCGGGAATAGCTGCCCCAACTGCAAGTCGCGGCGCACATGCTCCAGAACAGAAGGCGCATTTGGATCCCCCTGCACCGCAACCCCCGGCGCCTTGTTGATAATCAGGAATTCGTCCTGGTGATCCAGAATGGTATAGAAGCTGGAAATAACACACACCTTTAGTGACGGTGGAGGTCCGGCAGAATACCGAACTCTCTGGCTACCCGGTAGCCGCAACTACCGGGCGCCATGCATAAATTTGGCGTGAGATTTCAGCAGTTTTAATGTCGACTCATCCTGACTGAAGATGGAGTTCAATCCCTGGGGTTCTTGCGGCGGATCACCGGTAAATGGATCTCCAGCGCGCCAGATAAAGTCGACGGACTGCGCCCGCCCCAAACCGCCCCAAGCCCAGAAGTTGGTACCCATCAACGGCGAATCCAATTTCACCTGAGTTTCAATAAACCCAAAAAGCTCGCGGAAAAATCGGTCTCGCTGTTCGGTTGCGGAGGCGAGACTGTAGTCGCCTTTATCACGCTCTATACCAAACTCCTCCAGCACCTGCGGCTTACCCAACTCCTCTGCTACCTGCAAATGCTGCAGGATATAGGCTTTCGAATTGGCGACGGCCTGAGCATAAGTATCTTCAGGACGGGTAACGTCAAACCAGCTCCAATTTTTCGGCCACATATGGAAGGTCAGATAATCCACTTCCGCAATGTCATGGGCCTCTTTGTACAAACTCAGATCGCGCAAGGTACCCATAGAACCTTCACTGCCGGTGCTCACCAAGTGGTTACTGTCCAGAGATTTGATAAAGCGGGCAGTTTCCTGAATCCAGGTCTTGTAATGCGGGAAAAACGGACGGCCTTCGGTATCACTTCCAGGTCGCGGCTCATTCGCCAACTGCCAGGACATAATGGTCGGGTCGTCCACATAGGCTTGGCCGGTCACACTGTTGGTTCGAGAGATCAGCAGGCGAATCAGATCCCGGTACCACTCCTGTGCCTGCTCGCTGCGGTAAAACGCGGCAGAATTTTGCATAAATCCATTCCAATCACCGGTAACATCCGGATCCAAAGCCGGCTTACCGGTCAACCAGGACATGTATTGCGCCATGCCACCGGACCACTGCCAGAAATTATTCAGATAGAGCACCGCCACCATATCGCGCTTGCCCATTTCTGCCAGCAGCACATCTAGACCAATCAGCAAATCCTGGTTATAGCTGCCGGGAGACAGATGCATGGCCGGTCGCACTGCCATGGTCAAATCGGTTTGCTCGACTGCGGCGAGCACCCGCAAATTGTCTATGCCAGCAGCCTTCAATTGATCCAGCTCCTGGCGTAGCCGCGCTCTACCCTCTTCAGTAGTGCCGAGATAGGCGCCATACCAAAAATTGGCACCCACGAAACGATAGGTTTTGCCGTGCCGCATCAGCCGGGTTCCGTCCACCGATACAAAGGGACTTCCATGTGTTTCGGTCTTATTCACCGTCACAAACTCTTCTTTACGATGAGATTGTGTGCAGGCCACCAGCATCAGCAGAGACGAAAGAATCAAGAAAGGCAAAATCGTAAGACGCATGTCTTTTCCAAAGAGAGAAATAAACCATTTTGACTCGCCAGAATGCTCGACCAAAATCGCAATGTCTGTTATCGGCGTGAAAGAATTCTGCTGGCAATAACGGCAGCTTCGAAAAGACTGACCAAGGTCTCGACCGAACCAGTGGGTTCCGAATTGAACTCATCGGCAAACAACCCGGGAACACTCGGCGACACGTGGTTATCCACTAAGCGGTGCAGGTAGGGCGAAATGGGGTCTTCATACCCACCACCGGCTTCGCTGAGTGCTAACCCGGCCCCGACCACCTCTGCCAACACCGCGCCGGATGATGCGGAGGCCTCGACATCAAGGAGGGCCTGCCGATACAACCTCTCAGCGAAGGTTATCTTTGGCTGCAGTTGGCGTTCGTACTGACAGAGCGTGCGTACCCATGCGAATCTCTGTACTGGGGTCACTTCGCCCCCTTCGCTTGAAGACTCGCCACTATTGATGGCGAAGAAGAACTGCTCCAAACAATATTGATAAAGGTCTTTCGCCCGCTGCGTCCATACCGGCTTATGCGTCACGTCGGCAAGATAGAGAAATGCTTGCAACATCAATCGATGGAGCTCGACCGAACCGCGCGTCTTTTGGTCGACACCCAACCATGCCACGCCATCGGTAAAGTAGATTTTCAGCCAGTCCAGAATATTGTGGATACGACGCAAATCCAGGGATTCGCTGTACGCTGCAAAACACGCGGTATTGGCCAAAATAAACCAAGCGTGATCTGCTGGATCGTGAGTGCCGTCTAATACTGCCAGTGACGGCTGCAACGAACGTACAAAGCCATCACTGCGGCAAGGCAAAGTGCCATGTCTGGCGGCGAAGTCGATGGTGTTGCGTACCACCTTGCGCCTGCCGCCAAGCCAGCCAATCTGCTCCGCGCGCGCGATGACGTAAATCATCTGCGCCTGACTGACAAGACGGATTTCTTCCCCAGCAACTGTTTCCCCCGTAGCGGACAGTTGACTGGAAAACCAGTCGCCTGGAATATGCAGCCCCCGCTCCAACCACATGGGTAGCACATCTTTTCTCACCCAAGTGACAAGGCGCGACAGAGCGTCGGCGACATCCGGTTTCATGATTTTTATGCCTGTTCGATCTATATAGGTTTTTATGCAAGAGTTGCCTAGCAACTTCCGGCTCCGTCGGCCAATGGGCGCGAATATAACGAGGTTGACCTTAAGTTGGTAGCCCGCACATTAGTGACAACTCACAAGACAACAAATGTTTGCCAAAGATTTTAAAAAAAGCGATACTGCGCGCGCTTTTTTGACCCACCCCGCAAAAATAGCGCTTCTTGCAGTAACAAGGAGGCTATGCAGACGTCGGAGAGTAGCTCAGCTTGGTAGAGCACTGCCTTCGGGAGGCAGGGGCCGCAGGTTCGAATCCTGTCTCTCCGACCAGATTCATGACACGTTCATGAACTAACATCTATCATTACTGCTCCGCGACTCAGCCGGACAATTCGCAAACATTTCAGTAGAATGTCGCGCATAAGCCTGCGGCCATTTGGCCTTTTAGGCACAAACCGAACACAAACTGCCAGTGATATCCATGAATAATTCTCTTTCAGTCGACAACATCAATGTCGTTTCCCAAGAGGTGCTTATCTCTCCCGCCGAGCTGAAGCGGGAATTGCCGATTAGCGAAAAAGCCTCAGAAACAGTCAGACAAGGCCGGGACACCGTAAGGCGCATTCTCGATCGAGAGGATCATCGCTTATTGGTCGTTATAGGCCCCTGCTCCATTCACGATCCCAAAGCGGCTATCGATTACGCCAACCGCCTAAAAAAACTGGCTGAGGAAGTCTCGGATACGCTGTTCATTGTAATGCGCGTGTATTTTGAAAAACCGCGAACCACGGTGGGCTGGAAAGGTCTCATCAACGACCCATACCTCAATGACTCATTCAAAATCCAAGATGGCCTGCATGTGGGACGCCGCCTGCTTCTGGATATCGCGGAATTGGGGCTGCCGTCGGCAACAGAGGCACTTGATCCCATCTCTCCACAGTACCTGCAGGATCTGATTTCTTGGTCCGCTATTGGTGCCCGCACGACCGAGTCGCAAACCCACCGCGAAATGGCGAGCGGCCTGTCTTGCGCGGTTGGCTTCAAAAACGGCACAGATGGAAGCCTCTCGGTTGCCATCAACGCCCTGCAGTCCGTGTCGAACCCCCACCGTTTTCTGGGCATAAATGGGGAAGGCCAAGTCTCCATCATTCACACCAAAGGCAACCCCTACGGGCATGTGGTGCTGCGCGGCGGCAATGGCAAACCGAATTACGATTCCGTCAGCGTGACCATCTGCGAAAAAGAACTGGCAGAAGCCGGAGTACCGACCAACATTATGGTTGATTGTAGCCATGCAAATTCGAACAAAAACCACGAACTGCAACCTCTGGTGCTGGATAATATTGCCAATCAAATTATCGAGGGGAATAAATCCATCATCGGAGTAATGATAGAAAGCAATATCGGCGCAGGCAGCCAGAAAATCCCAGCCGACCTGAAAGAACTCAAATACGGCGTATCCGTAACCGACGCATGCATTGACTGGGGCACAACGGAAATCGCTCTTCGCTCTATCAGAGACAAAATTAAAACCACTCTCCCACAAAGAAATTAATCCATCACCATCGAGTGTGAAGTTATCTCGCACTCGATGGCCCCACCGTCATCATCCGCCCCTCCCTCCTTTTCACAAAAATTATTGGGCCTATTACCAGCTCACGCTTGGCGATGGATTTACCACACAAAAGTGAAGATTGGACGAATTGAAACTGGATTTTTGCATGAGGCACTGGTAGCTTCCCCTATACCACGCTGACGAAGTTTGATCGCGATTTCCAAAATAAGGATCAGGTTAGCTGAGCTAACGTACGGATAGCCATTCTTTCACTATCTGGCATTGCCACATGAATTTGTATCCGACCGCATTCCATCCAATGAATCAGGACGGCGCGCTTGAGCGCTTTATTGGAGAGCTGGGAGATCGAGGCTCTCTCTGGTACGACCTGCGGGTCGCAGAGATGTCCGGCTACGATTACGTATTTGCCCCCGATGCAGTTTGCCGACAACTCAACAGCAGGCGCGCGATCAGCGGATTTCTTAACAATATTCAGACAATTCTCGGCTCTTCAAAGGTCCGCACATTACTTATCAGCTATTGGCATGACCGCTATCGCGAGCAGCATTTCGAAAAATATTGTGTGGATTGGGCGGACGGTGTTGCAGTGGGCTGGCGCAGAGAGCTGCTCGACGGCAGCCCCCAACTTGATTTCATTAAGATGTTATTTGAACACAGCGAAAAGCTGATTATCGATAGGTAGCTTATTGTTAATAGTATGCTTGCGATGTGTCACTGTGATCAGTCGCATCACGCAAGCCTTTTAATTCAGGAATTTTACTCAACAGAGTTTTTTCCACGCCTTCTTTCAAGGTGAGATCAACTGCGCTACACCCTTGGCAGCCACCGCCAAATTTCAACACCGCATAACCTTCCTCGGTCACCTGCACCAAACTCACGTTGCCACCGTGAGCTGCCAGACCAGGATTCACATCGTTAAACAGGACATAATTGATCTTGTCTTCGATTGGACTGTCATCGTTGATCTTAGGCATCTTAGAATTCGGCGCGCGAATAGTGAGCTGCCCGCCCATACGATCAGGCGCGTAATCAACTTTGGCATCCTCCAAATAGGGCAAACTCTTCCCTTCAAACCACGCATTAAAGCCCTTCAAAGGCACAGCTACGTCACCCTCCTTTTCCTCGCCTGGACGCTGGTAAGCAATGCAGGTCTCCGCTTGGGGTGTGCCCGGACTGGCAACAAACATACGAATGCCTATCCCTTCGCAGTTCTGTTTGCTAAGCAATTGCGCGAGATACTCCTGCGCGGAATCCGTGATAACGACATTCGGGACCCATTTTTCCACTTGCGACATAAGAAACTCTCTGGATACAGCGGAAGATAAAACCTAGTAAATTAGTCAGGTATTTTAGACGATAGCGGGAGTAATGAAAACAGCCAGAAAAGAACGATTCTGTTACAATTTCGATTCTGCATCAAAAAATTTTGATATAGGTTGTCTCAGTGGAACAAACCAGCCGATTTTCTCTTCTTCGTCACCGCCTTAACCAGCAAATTCTTATTCTGGATGGCGCCATGGGCACTATGATCCAAAGCTATAAGCTTAAGGAAGCGGATTATCGCGGAGAGAGATTTGCTCAGCACCCAATAGATCTGGGCGGTAACAATGATCTTTTATGCTTAACCCAACCAGATATTATCGCCAAAATTCATAGAGCCTATCTCTCTGCCGGCGCGGACATCATAGAGACCAACACCTTCAACAGCACTGCTGTTTCCCAATCGGACTATCAGCTAGAAGAACTTGTATTCGAGCTCAATTTTGCCGCCGCTCGCTTGGCCCGTGAGATTGCTGACGAATTTTCTGCAAAAGATCCGGAAAAGCCTCGCTTCGTTGCCGGTGTGCTGGGCCCAACCAGCCGCACCTGCTCTATCTCCCCTGATGTTAATGACCCAGGCGCACGCAATATTACGTTTGACGCGCTGGTTCAGGATTACACTGTGGCAATCGATGGATTGGTGAAGGGCGGCGCAGACATTCTATTGATCGAAACCATTTTCGATACGCTCAATGCCAAAGCGGCGATATTCTCTATTTTTGAGTATTTCGAGCGCAACGATTGCGAGCTTCCCATCATGATTTCAGGCACCATCACGGATGCCTCCGGCCGGACTCTTTCGGGCCAGACCACGGAAGCTTTTTACAACTCCCTAGCGCATGCTAAGCCCATAGCCATAGGCCTCAATTGCGCACTAGGGGCCGCCGAGCTGCGACCTTATCTACAGGAGCTGTCCCGAGTCGCCAATTGCTTTGTATCCGCACACCCCAATGCGGGCCTTCCCAATGAATTTGGTGAATACGATCAATCTGCCGATGAAATGGCTGCAATTATTGATGATTTCGCCGCGAGTGGTTTCGTCAATATTATCGGCGGCTGCTGCGGTACTACCCCCGCGCATATCGCAGCAATTGCCGCCGCAGTCGCTCGCCACAAACCCCGTGCTCTACCTTCCTATGAGCCTGCTTGCCGGCTTTCAGGGCTGGAGCCATTCAATATCCGCCGCGATTCTCTTTTCGTGAATGTCGGCGAACGCTGTAACGTCACCGGTTCCGCACGCTTCAAGAAACTGATTATTGATGAGGATTACACCACTGCTCTTGAGGTTGCCCTAGACCAGGTTGAGAACGGTGCGCAGATTATCGACATCAATATGGACGAAGGGATGTTGGACGCAGAAAAAGCCATGGTGCGATTTCTCAACCTGCTCGCAGGAGAGCCGGATATCGCCAAAGTGCCCATTATGGTGGACTCATCCAAATGGCCGGTGATTGAAGCTGGGCTTAAGTGCATTCAGGGCAAGCCAATCGTCAATTCCATCAGCCTCAAAGGCGGTGAAGAGGAATTTATCGAACAAGCGACCTTATGTCGCCGCTATGGTGCAGCAGTTGTTGTCATGGCCTTTGATGAAACCGGACAGGCGGACACAGCTGCGAGGAAGAAGGAGATTTGTCAGCGCAGCTATCGGATTCTGACCGAAATCGTGGGCATGCCCCCAGAAGACATTATTTTTGATCCCAATATATTCGCCGTCGCCACAGGCATCGATGAACACAACAATTATGCAGTGGATTTCATTGAGGCCGCAAAATGGATCCGTGAGAATTTGCCCCACGCGTCCGTTTCGGGTGGTGTCAGTAACGTTTCTTTCTCGTTCCGGGGCAACAATCCGGTTCGCGAAGCCATTCATTCGGTTTTTCTTTATCACGCAATAAAAGCCGGAATGAACATGGGTATTGTCAACGCAGGTCAATTGGCAATTTACGACGACCTGCCCGAAAAACTAAGAAATTGTGTTGAAGACGTCATACTGAATCGAACATCTTCTGCCACAGAAACTCTCGTAGAGATTGCAGAAAAGTATAAAGAAGGTGGCAATAGCGAAAACAAAAAAGAAGATCAGGCTTGGCGCGAACTGCCGGTCAACAAGCGTCTCGAATATGCCTTGGTCAAAGGCATCACGTCCCACATCATTCAAGACACAGAGGAAGCACGCCTGCAGGCAAACCGACCTTTGGATGTCATTGAGGGCGCATTGATGGACGGCATGAATGTAGTGGGCGACCTCTTCAGCGCCGGCAAAATGTTTCTTCCGCAAGTGGTTAAATCCGCGCGGGTCATGAAGCAAGCAGTTGCGTATTTGCAGCCATTTATCGAAAAGGAAAAAAGTGCTGCGGCCAAGCCTCAGGGACGGATTCTGATGGCCACCGTTAAAGGAGATGTGCACGATATTGGCAAAAACATTGTGGGAGTTGTCCTGCAATGTAATAACTTTGAAGTGATCGACCTGGGCGTGATGGTTTCGTGCGAAAAAATATTGGAAACAGCCCGGGAAAAATCCTGCAACATCATCGGACTTTCGGGTCTTATTACGCCCTCTTTGGACGAAATGGTGACAGTCGCAAAAGAAATGCAGCGTCAGAATTTTACTCTGCCATTGATGATCGGGGGCGCCACCACATCGAAGGCACATACTGCGGTCAAAATAGAGCCGCAATATCGCAACAACCAAGTCGTGTATGTAGCAGATGCGTCCCGCGCCGTAGGTGTCGCCTCCCAGTTACTATCAGACGATCACCGGGAAAAATTCATTAGCGAAGTGCGCACCGATTATGAAAAAGTCAGACAGCGCACAGCTAACCGCCAACGCCGTGCACTGATTCCTTATACGGAAGCCGTGCAACGCCGCCCGCCAATTGACTGGTCCAGTTACACTCCGCCCAAACCCAAATTCACTGGTGTTAAAGTTTTCGAGCAGTATTCCCTGAGGGAACTCGTCGATTACATTGATTGGACACCCTTTTTTATGAGCTGGGATCTTGCGGGGAAATACCCACAAATCCTCACCGACGACATTGTCGGCGAAGCAGCCTCGCAGTTGTATCAGGAAGCTCGGCGATTGCTCGATGAGATCATCGAGCAAAGCGCCATATGCGCGCGCGGCGCAATAGGATTCTGGCCCGCGAACTCAGTAGGTCATGACGACATTCTGATCTATCGAGATGATGGCAATCTAACTCTCCATCACCTTCGTCAGCAGCAAGACAAAAATACCGCGGATGGCCATTTATATTCTCTCGCGGATTTTGTCGCGCCCTCTGAGACAGGTTTAACCGACTATATTGGGGCCTTCGTAGTGACGGCGGGCATAGGCGCTGAAGAGTTGGCTGCGTCCTACGCTCGCAAAGGAGACGACTATAATTCCATTATGGTTAAAGCATTAGCGGATCGTTTGGCCGAAGCATTCGCGGAAAGGATGCACGAACGGGTCCGAAAGGAGTTCTGGGGATACGCCGATAGCGAATCTCTTGATGGCGAAGCTCTTATTAAGGAAAAATACCAAGGCATTCGCCCCGCTCCCGGTTATCCCGCCTGTCCAGACCATACGGAAAAGGCAACCTTGTTCCAGCTTCTGGATGCAACCCATAACACGGAAGTGCAGTTAACCGAGCATTTTGCCATGTACCCAACCGCCGCTGTGTCTGGCTGGTATTTCGCGCATCCGCAAGCGAAATACTTTGGCGTTGGAAAAATTGGTGAGGACCAAGTCGTACACTTCGCCGAAAGAAAGGGATGGAGCAAGGAGGAGGCGGAGAGGTGGCTGCAGCCGAATCTAGATTATGAGCCGAAATCAACCTGAAGAATAAGAATTCTCATGAACAACGAAAAGAAAAAATCGTCTTGGGGAAAAGTGGTGTTCAGCACTATCGCTGCGTTCGTCGGCGTTCAAAGCGAGAAAAACCGCGCCCATGACTTTCAACAAAGCAGCATTCTACCATTCCTGATCGTGGGTCTGGTATTGGCCAGCTTATTCATAGTTGGTTTGATATTTATCGCGAGACACTTGGCGCCCTAAGCGGTACCAGCGTCTCGCAAAGGGTTAGCTTATTGGCCGCTTACCCAAAAGATGCATGCGCCGACAAATACGGCAATCAATACTACCGCCGTGATTGCGTCCGCCATGCTGTCGCCTTGATGCTGCATTTCGGTTTCTTGTGAATTCATACTTGTTCCTGATCGTTATTGTTTATTTGTTAAAACAGGTCTTATCGCGCCGCGAGTATCTACCAACCTTTCTCGGCCAGACGCTGATCGCATTCGGCACGAGGCTGCATTCAACCCCACTTTTACAGATTAATCAAGCGCCGAGCAGTCCCAATAACCCATTCTGCGGCAACCTGGAGGGCACTGCAAATTGTTGAGGATATTCCACGCCAACCAAGTAGAGACCGTGAGGTGCAGCCGTTGGTGCGGCGGCGCTGCGATCCTTTAAGGTCAACAACTCCGCTATCCATTCCGGTGGTTTTATACCTCGCCCCACTTCGTACAAGGATCCCATAATATTACGGACCATATGATGCAAAAAGGCATTGGCCTTGACTTCCATCACAATGAACGAAGAAGCCTTTGAAAACCTAATGGTTTCGATACGTCGCACCGGACTGTGTGCCTGACACTGGCTGGCCCTGAACGAAGAGAAGTCATGCTCTCCCAGCAAATGCGACGCAGCCATCTGCATTGCGCCCACGTTTAGCTCCCCGCGCAACCAAGTAGCATTAAAAGGCAAAAAAGCCGACCGCACTCTGTCCGTATAAGTGAAATAGCGATAAGTCCTATTAAGCGCGGCAAAACGCGCGTGAAATTCTCCTTCGACCTCTCGCGCCCACCGCACCCGTATGGATTCCGGCAGTTTGGTATTAACTCCTTCAATCCAAGCTCTTTCATCCCGCTCTGCACTACTATCAAAATGAATCACTTGATGGGCCGCATGCACGCCGGCGTCCGTTCTACCAGCACACACCAGCGTGACTGGGTGTGCAGCGACCGCAGACAAAGCCCTTTCCAATTCCCCTTGGACTGTTTTCCGCGCACTGGCCTGCCGCTGAAAACCCTGATATTCCGTTCCGTCGTACTCTGCAACCAACGCGTAACGCCGGACACCTTCGGGAAGCATCATCCCAGGTTTAATTTCACAATTAAGCGTATATAACTGCATAGGCAATAACTAAATGAAAAAGGCTTTGCGTTTGTCGCGCAAAGCCTTGAAATATGTGGGACGGAGTTTCGGATTAACCAATTCGTGCTAACAGCGACTCGGCCTCCTGCTTCTGTTGATCATTTCCCTCATCCAAAATCTCATCAAGAATATCCTTCGCGCCATCCGCATCACCCATATCGATATAAGCGCGAGCCAAATCTAGCTTGGTAGCGGTTTCATCATTGTCGGAAAGGAAGTCCAGATTGCTGTCATCATCGTTTTCGGGATCAAAATCTGGTATTTCGAAATCCAACCCCGAGTTCGCAGTTTCATGTCCCGCAGCGGAATTTGTCTCCGCGACATCATCAACAGCAACCGCTTTGTCGTCTTCGGCGAACAAATCATCCAGATCCTGTTCCCGTGAAGCGTCGCCCTCACCAAATTCGGAACCGGTCTCTGTGGAAATGTCATCATCGAAATCTAATACTGGCTCTTCCATTTCCGCACTTGTGCTACCGAAATCCGATGCCAGTGCATCGAGCTCGTGGTCAAGCTCGTCGAGATTGACTTCCTTATCCAGATCAAAATCCATATCAAAATCAGTCGCGCTGTCTGAGCCACGATTTGACACCAGCTCAGACTGAGGCGCTTCATCCGTGTCCAATTTTTCCAGATCCTCAAACTCAAAATCACCCAGCTCTGTTGCCGCATTTTCAGTGGCACTGGACAAAACTGGAGGCTCGTCAGCGGTACCTGACTGTGCGTCAGCGACATCCTGGTCAAAATCAAAATTCACTACTTCGGACGCACTGGTGGACACAAGTTCCAAATCCTGCCCAGGCTCTGTCAGGTCGAGATCAGCAAAGTCAAACGAGTCATCCTCCTTTGGCGCAACTCGCTCAGCCACTAAATCGTCCGCAAACTCGTCGGTGAATCGTTCTTTTTCAAATTCCAGGTCAAAATCCGCCGCAAAGCTGTCTTCCGATTTTGCATCTTCGGCAACCGCAAGATCTTCGTCGGGCAATTCGAAGTCCATGTCTCCATAGGATGTCGAGGATTCGCCAAAACCTACTTCAGCATTATGCTGGTCGCGCCTGGTAATTGGCTCGTCCAAATCACCAAAATCCAATTCCGTTGCTACTTCATCGCCGCCGTCGGATGTACTAGCAAATCTGGAAGGAGAAATTTGCGTTACATCGTCTTCATCCAGTGTCAGATCGAAATCCAGCGAATCGGCTTCCAATTCACCTTGGTCAGTTGCTGTAGATGCAGATGAATCCACCAACTCGTCTACATCATCAAAATCAAAATTGAGTGTATCGTCGCCAAGCGAATCGTTTGTGGCAAAAGAGTCTTCCTGATAGGGCGCATAGCCACTTTCATGAGTGCTCGCCAGCTCCGCAGGTTCGTAAAGACCGGGATCGAAAGGTCCAACTCCTTCGATGGAATCGCGGATGACCGCAGCTCTATCGATGGCATTGGCATCGCCTTGGGCTCGCAAGCGGGCGTAGTGCTGGTCAAAACTGTCGGCGTCGCCCTGGATTGCAAAAACTTCTAAAAGCTTGAGTCGCACAGCGGTATTGGCAGGATCTTTTTCCAGCGCACGCAAAAGTTTTTCTTCAGCCTGATCGTACTGGCCGTAGGCGATATGAATATCGCACTCACCAACCACATCTTCCGTCTCTGCTTCCGCGAGTGCGCGCTCTTCCTGCTCTGATTCAATATCATCAAAGTCGCTCAACGGAACTGTCTTGTCATCATGGGCGTCGATATCGCCGAACGCGCCCAGTTCCACATCACCCTCATTTTCATAATCATCGTATTCGTCGTATTCATCGCGGCGCTTGCGTTTGAAGAGATAAACCGCCAAAGCGAGAATCAAAACGCCGAGTCCAATTCCGATATACAGGATGTTGTCGAGTACGAGATCCATCCAGGATTTTTGAGCCTGTACCGGTTGTGCTGGCGGCACTGGCTTCGATTCTGGCTGCGGTGGAGACTGAGCAACTTGCTCGCTAGCTGTTTGATCTATGGAAGTATCGACGCCATCTGTTGGTAGGATTTCTTCAGCTGAAGTATCGGTAACCGGCGCTTCGGTAGGTTGCTCCTGATTGGCCTGTTGCGCCGCCAATTCCAGCGCGCGCATTTCAGCGCTGCTGACCTCGACCAAGCGCTCCATTGTTTGAATCTGCTCTTCCATGGCTTGTATACGAGACTTCAGGTCAGTGTTTTCCCTGTCAGCTGCATCAAGTTCCTCTTGCGCCTGGCTCAGCGCCTCGGTAACACGAGCACCATCGCCCTTCCCTTCGGCGCCAGCGCCTTGGCCTGTAGTGTCGGATGATGGTGAGGATAATTTAACGCGTCCTTCCACTGACGAAGGCTCTGTGCGAGTTTGAGTGAAATTTTTACTACCTTCTAACTGAGCTCGCTCCGGCGCTCTGTCATTCCAGCTTCTGTTTTGAGTCGCTACTTGCTGAATTGCATCGCGATTAGAAAGCTGTTGAATCTCATCTTTGTCTGGAATGCGCAACACTTGGCCACGACGCAACAGATTGATATTTCCATTAATAAAAGCTTCCGGATTCATTCGCTGGATGGCCAGCATGGTCTGCTGTACGGACACAGAAGAATCTGGTTTTACACGTGAAGCAATCGACCACAAGGTTTCGTTAGCGCCGACCGGGCCATAGCTATCGCCAGAAAACGAGCTTCTACTATTGGAGCTAGTAGAGCGACTTGGCTCTGCTCTTTGTGGCGGTGGTGCGGTGCGCGGAGCGGTTCGGGGACTTTGCGCCTGCGCAGTCTCAGAGGGAGACGCTTGAGATGGCCGCTGATTCGCAGCTTGAACTGGTGCTGCCTGATTCCCGCTGAAAACAGGCAAATCCACTAACAACGTATATTCGCGCAACAGCTTACCGCTGGGCCAGCGCGCTGACACGATAAAGTTTAGAAATGGCTCTCTCACCGGACCATTGCTCGTGACACGAACAACTGGGCCTGATGGTGCATTCAAATCAAGAGTGAACTTCAGATCCGTCACGAAAAAGTTGCGGTCTACACCAGCTCTTGTGAACTCTTCTGGAGAGGCAATGGCGATGCGGATTTCACTCGCGGTCAGATCACGAACGTGGAGCAGCTGGATTTCGGCATTTAACGGCTGATTCAGCGCTGAATTGAGTTTGATCTCACCAAGACCAAGCGCTGCGGCCATTGGCGAAACCACCGCCAAAAACACGCCGATAAAATACGCTTTTGTGCGAAGCCCCATAGGAGAATCCTTAATCTTGTTTGGCGACCTGGTTAAAGACACACCCTAGAACTGAAACTGGCGATGGGATGCTTGCGGCCAAAACCTAGAATAGTCTTTCACTTATCGCTGTAAGTATTCATTATAAGTAGCTTTTTATCAACTTAAGGTCTGTCGGAAGGCCTTAATACAGCAACATTGGTTATTGAAATATTGATTGCTCGGGCGTTTTTACCAATTTTTGTCGCGAGCAGCCAGCGAAAACTCGCGCCACATCAATAACTATAGCAGGCAGAAAAAGAACAGCCCCTGCAAATTGAGGGGCTGTTGTGTGGATGGGTGATGGGATCAATGTTGCTGCAGAATTCTCAACATACGTCGCAGCGGTTCCGCCGCTCCCCAGAGAAGCTGGTCGCCAACGGTAAAAGCAGACAGATACTGCGGCCCCATATTCATCTTGCGCAACCGCCCAACCGGAATCGACAAGGTGCCAGTCACTTTGGTCGGCGTCAGCTCTTGCAATGATGCCTCACGAGTATTGGGGATAACTTTCACCCACTCGTTGGCGCCCGCGATGATCTGCTCGATTTCTTCCAAAGGAAGATCACGAGTTAGCTTGATGGTGAGCGCCTGGCTGTGGCAACGCATTGCGCCGATTCTCACGCAGATACCATCCATAGGAATTGGCGTGGAGTTGCCAAGAATCTTGTTGGTCTCCGCCTGAGCTTTCCACTCTTCGCGGCTCTGACCGTTGTCTAGCTGCTTATCTATATAAGGAAGCAGGCTACCGGCAAGAGGAGCGCCAAAGTTAGCTGTGGGGAAATCATCCGAGCGCATAGCTTCCGCTACTTGGCGATCGATCTCCAGAATGGCGCTGGCGGGGTCGGCAAGTTTACCTGCAACGGCGGAATGCACCTGCCCCATCTGGCTGATCAGTTCGCGCATGTTCTGTGCACCCGCACCACTGGCGGCCTGATAGGTCATTGAACTAACCCATTCAACCAGACCTTGCTCGAACAAACCGCCGAGAGCCAACAGCATCAAGCTGACCGTGCAGTTGCCGCCGATGTAATTTTTAATACCGTTTTTCAGGCCCTGGCGAATAACGCGATCATTCACAGGATCCAAGATGATGATGGCATCGTCTTTCATACGCAGCGAAGAGGCCGCGTCAATCCAGTAGCCCTGCCAGCCGCTTTCACGCAGCTTTGGAAAGAATTCGTTGGTATAATCGCCGCCCTGGCAGGTCACAATAATGTCGAGTGCCTTCAGCGCTTCCAGATCGTAAGCATCCTGCAACGTCCCTGTGGTAC
>JAEZGT010000230.1 GCA_023416875.1 Pseudomonadota bacterium | reverse complement strand
GCAGTGGATCGAGCTGTCCACTTGGTCCAGCCGGGAGCGCACTAACGGTCAGGTAATTGATGTGGACAGCCGGGTGGATGCGCAGACCCGCGCTTTTACGGTGCGCGCCCGTGTGCCTAATACGGCGGATATATTGCGACCGGGCATGAGCTTTCGTATTCAACTGCAGCTCACGGGAGGCGAGTTCCCGGTGATCCCGGAAGTGGCGCTGCAATGGGGCGGCGATGGGGCTTATGTGTGGGCGGTTAAAAATGGTGTTGCGGTGCGCGTGCCGGCCACGATTGTGCAGCGTCTGCAAGGGCAGATTCTGGTGGATGCGGATTTGCCTGCGGGCACCATTATCGTCACTGAAGGCATTCAACGGCTGCGTGAAGGCCAGCCGGTGATCGATGTCTCTGAGCGATTGGTGGAGGCCGCGCCATGACCAGCGAACGCGATCCGACCCAGGTTACACCTGAGCAACAAGAGGCGGTTGAGCAGGATATCCATAAGAACGACCTCGCCTCCCTCAGCGTGCGCAGGCCGGTTCTGATTCTGGTTTTGAATTTATTGATCGCCCTCGCCGGGTTTGCCGCGTTTTTGGCGGTGGACGTGCGTGAGTTGCCGGACGTGGATATTCCAGTGGTATCCGTGCGCGGCGTTCTGCCCGGCGCGTCGCCGGAAACCATGGACGCGCAAGTCACCAACATTATTGAAGGGGCGGTGGCGCGGGTGTCCGGTATTAAAAACATTCGCTCCGGCAGTGAGGAAAACAGCTTTCGCACCCATATCGAATTTTTGCCCGAGGTGGATTTGGATACGGCCGCCGCGGACGTGCGCGAGGCCGTCAACCAGGCGCAGCGCAATTTGCCACCGGATGTGGAACAGCTTGCGGTAGTCAAAGCGGACGCGGATGCGCAGCCCATCATCAATATCGCTGTCACCAGCAAAACCTACAGCGAAGAAGAGCTCACGCTGGTAATCGAAAAAGACATTGTGCCCTCCCTGATCGCCATTCCCGGCGTTGCCGACGTTCCCCTGTTTGGCCAGCGCCAGCGTGTGTTGCGGATTGTGCTGGACCCTTTGCGGCTGACCAGTTTTAACCTCTCAGTGGCGGAAGTGGCGGCGGCACTGGAGCTGGCGCCACTGGATGTGCCCAGCGGCAGCTTCCGCTCGCAGGACCAGGAGTTGCTGGTGCGCACCGACGCTTCCACGGTGACGGAAGACCAAGTGCGCGACACGATTATCTCCGGCGATGTGCGCATTGGCGATGTGGCCTATGTGTCATTCGGTCCAGAAGATGCCGAGTCCCTGGTATACCTCAACCGCACGCCGGTCATAGGTCTCGGCATCGTTCGTCAGGCGCAGTCCAACACCATTGAAATTTCCGATGGCGTGCGCCAAGCGGTGGAGAATTTGAATCGCCGGTTCGACAACATTGAGCTGACGATTACGGAAGACCGCGCTGTGTTCATTCGCGGTTCGGTGACGGAAGTGGTCACCAGCCTGATCTACGCAATTTTGATTGTGGTCGCCTCCTTGTGGCTGTTCCTCGGCTCCTTTCGCGTGACTCTGATTCCCAGCATCACCATTCCTATTTCCCTGATCGGCACCTTGGCGGCCGTTTGGATAATGGGCTTTTCCATCAACATTCTGACTCTGCTGGCGATTGTGCTGGCAGCGGGCTTGGTGGTGGATGATGCAATCGTGGTGCTGGAGAACATTCAGCGCCGTCGCAATCTGGGGTTGGGCGTGCGCGCGGGTGCGGTGCTCGGCACCCGTCAGGTGGTGTTTGCGGTGATCGCCACTACCGCCGTATTGGTAAGTGTATTTGTGCCCATCGCCATGTTGCCTGGCACCACCGGGCAGATGTTCCGCGAATTCGGTTTGGTGCTTGCGGCAGCGGTGGCGATTTCCTCGTTTGTGGCGCTTTCGCTGGTGCCCGCCATGACGATTCATTTTATGCCGCAGGCGGAGCCGCGCCCGGCATCGCGCCTGCAGCGATTCGGAATCCGGTCCGCCGAATTTTATGAGCGCACCCTGGCCCGCTGTATCGACTTTCCCAAATTAACCTTTGCCATTTCGTTACTGATCGCCATTGGCGCTGCCCTTCTTTACACCCAACTGGAAAATGAATTACTGCCGCCGGAAGACCGCAGCGTGCTTTACGTGGACGCCACCGGGCCGGACGGTGTGGGGCTGAATTACATGCAGCGCCAGGCCGACCATATGGAATCTCTGCTTCAGCCGCTGGTGGACAGCGGTGAGGCGGAAGGCTTGTTCACCATTGTCGGCCGCTACGACCCCAACCGTGTTCAGATCATGGTGCCCTTGCGCCCCGTCGAAGAGCGTGAAAGAGGCCAGCAAGCAATCATCAATGACGTGCAGCGGTCACTCAGTCACCTGCCGGGCGTACGCATTCGGGTGAACAGTCCCAACAGTTTGGCGATACGTGGTAATACTGGTAGCGTGGAACTGGCATTGCTTGGCAACGACTATCAAGTGCTTTATGAAGCGAGCAAACAATTTGCTGCCGCGATTGAAGATCGCCTGCCGCAACTGCAGCAGCCGGATATTTCCTACAAGCCGACACAGCCGCAATTATCCATTGCGATCGACCGTCGCCGCGCATCGGACCTCGGTATTCCGCTGAACAATATCGCCGTGACCTTGCGCGCGATTGTCGATGGCCTGGATGTGGTGGATCTCAACGTCGGCGACGAAACCATCCCGATTATTCTGCAATCCTCCAGCACCACCGTGACCTCGCCACAGGATTTGGTGAATCTCTACGTGAAAAATACCGCAGGGCAATTAATTCCGCTGTCCAGCGTTGTGACGCTGCGGGAAGAAAGCGTCGCCGCCGAATTAAATCGTCACGCCCAGCGCCGCGCCATTCAAGTGGATGCCAGCCTCGCGCCCGGTTACACTCTGGGCCAAGCGGTGGCAGATCTGGAAGCGCTCGCCAAAGAGGTTTTGCCGGACGGCATCGGCACTTTATTTCTGGGGCAGGCGCAAACCCTTAACGAAACCTCGCGCGACCTCGCCTTCACTTATGGCATTGCCCTGCTGGTGGTATTTTTGGTTTTGTGCGCACAATTCGAAGGTTTTACCAGTGCCATTATCGTAATGCTGATTGTGCCCTTCGGCGTTGCGGCGGCGATTTACGCGTTATTTTTAACGGGCACCAGCATCAATCTTTATTCGCAAATTGGTTTGGTGATGTTGATCGGCC
>JAEZGT010000077.1 GCA_023416875.1 Pseudomonadota bacterium | reverse complement strand
GTTGATAGGTGTCCCTCCTAGTTCATCATAAATTGCTGTCCCACGTTTAGTTCGCCCCCAAATCTGGAATTCTTGGTTAGCATATTTCACAAAAATGCTTTGTGAGATGACAAACTCTGCCAGCGGTGGAAGGCGAACCTTTGTTTTTCTAAGCGGTAGCGAGAATCGGCCTTGCTCATCTGTAAAAAATTTTTCAGATTCACCAATATCATCTTTCCATTTCAATGAAAGAATAATTTCCGCATTGGCAGCAGGAACTCCATTTAAAGTGATTCGTCCTTCAAGTGGTGAAAATAAGACGACTTCTTTACCAAACAGAATTGACATGGATACTCCTTTCATTGGGTAAGTCAAAAAAGATATACATAGAATAATAATTAGAAGGCGCATAAGGATGTGCTCTGAAGTGTTTGCTCGTATATGTGTATAATTCTCTCATTCCTAGTGCTTGGGTCAATGTGTTGTTTATAAGACGGGCCCCGAGTGCTGAATTGGATGAAATGTTCCTCTTGCCATAGACTGGCATGTGAGCGGCCCTCTGGTCTCCATTGCGGATTACCTTCATTGGGTCCTCAGGAGCGGCGCTACCTGAAGGTCAGGGCGCTTCAGCCAAGCGCGTGACTGCAGGTTAGCGATGGAGAGGCCGCATCCGTGAAATTCGCTTAGAAGGGCTTTCTTATGAGTAGTGGGCTTAAAGCAATCTGCGGTAGACCGAGCAGCGCCATTGTCCTGTGGCATTAGAATTCCTTTTGCAATAACGATTGATGATACGCAGGGCTGCAATCATAAACGAAAGCAGCCGCAGATTAAAATCATACTAATGGCTTAAATTGCCAAGATCTTCATCTCAAGTTCGGATTGCGCTACTACACCACCCTCATCGACAAATCCACCGCTCTAACATGCTTGGTCAAACTCCCTGTAGAAATCGCCGAGATTTTCAAGTGCACCAGCTTCGCAATTTCCGCTGCGGTTATATTCCCGGAAATTTCCACTGGAATATTCGCAGGATGCGCGGAGACTTTTTGTAGGTCCTCTACGCTGAAGTTGTCGAGCATGATGCGGGTAACAGAGTGGGAGGCGGCTTCGCAGAATTCCGTGTAATTTTCCACTTCGACAATAATGGGTTTTTCCGGGTGAAGTTGTTGTGCGCGTAGAATCGCGGCGCTGATGCCGCCGCACGCGGCTATGTGATTTTCTTTGATTAGGAATGCGTCATATAAACCGATGCGGTGGTTGTGGCAGCCGCCTACCGTAACGGCATATTTTTGCGCGGTGCGCAAACCGGGAATGGTTTTGCGGGTGTCGAGAATTTTGATTTCCGTTCCTGCAACCAATTTCGCTAATTCGCGGCTTTGCGTGGCGGTGCCGCTGAGGAGTTGCAGAAAATTTAGCGCGGTGCGCTCGCCGGTAACGAGGGATCGGGCTGGGCCTTTTAATTTGGCCAGCAGAGTATTAGCCGCTACTGCTTGTCCTTCTTCCGCTTGCCATTGAATTTGCACCTTGGTATCCAGTTGGTGAAAAACCTCCTCGAACCAGGGAATTCCACACACGACACAATTTTCACGGGTGATCAGCGTCGCGTCGCTGATGGTGTCGGCGGATAATAATTCCGCAGTGATGTCGCCGGTTCCTATGTCTTCTTGCAGCGCTTCGGCAACGGCTCTTTGGATGTCAGCGGTGATGTCTTTTAATTCAATGTTCATAAAATTGTCAGATCGGAGAATAAAATCGGTCAATATTGCTTGAGCGTCAAAACGCCGTCGCGGTGGGTGAATTCGATATTTTTCAGTGCGCTCATGCCGAGGAGAATTTCCTGGTCGCGCATGCCCGGATTGAGGCTCGCCCGCACCTTGTGCAAGGTGATAGACCCCAGGCGCAGCTCTTCAATTAATGTCGCTCGTGTTTCCACGACGCCGTTTGCAGTGGTCGCCATTTGCGGCGCGCCCGGAGTCAGGCCTAGTTTTTTTGCAAGATGCGCCGGAATGGAAACGGTTGTAGCACCGGTATCGACTAAAAAGGTAACGGGTACGCCATTAATCATGCCGCTGGCAACGTAGTGGTGTTGAAAATTGCGTTCGAGCACCACTTGATTCATGCCATTTTCGCTCATGGAAAGCGGGCGGCTGTTGGGATTTTGCCGTTTATCCAACCATTGGCTAAAAGCAGACGTGAGCAGAGCGAGAGCCAATATCCAGCCCGCCAGAATCATGCCTTTACCTATGCGGGCTTCAGGGCGTTGTTGCGGAGAATCACTCATTAATATGTTTCGTTCTAATTGCTCGCAATAATTGCTTAATTCGGTCTTAGACTAAGCACACGTTTTTTTAATTCCATCGCGCGTCTCCAGCGGGCGTGTGATAGATTTAATGCATGTTTGGTACTTTCGAATGAATTGAAAGATTCCGCTGGTCAATGTTTAGGGGTTATTTAAACGACCTTATTCATTGTTAAGCATGAAAAAGGACGTTCTATGTGTTTTTCGGAGGTTTGCAGTGACTGACAGCGCCAAGGTTATCCGCCTGGAGCCTGAAACCCAGCGTCAGGTGCGTGCTCGTCTCGCTCGTTTGCCGGCTGTGATCCACGTGTTAAATGAGATGGGGCAGAAGTTTCTTACCGCAGCCATGGAAGCTTACTTCGACGCCGCCGATGATGCCCTGTTTGACCTGGCAGATAAAGCCCAAAGCAACAACGAGCAGAACGCGTTTTTCGATTCCATGCGTGAGGTCAGGGTTCAACGCAAGAGTGTGGAGCGACGTTTTTTTGAGGCGATTGAGGATGCGTTTTCGCGCTTGGCTGGGGATGACACTCGCCCGGCAGCGAAAACCGATGCGGAATTATCGGCGGAGGCTCTGTCCTTGGTTCAGAACGAGGACCTAGAGCAGCTGGTGGCTCTGGAATCCACGGTGGCACGCGCCATGCGCGAGCACACGGTGGTATTGCAGGGCATAGCCGATGCTCTGTCGCGGATTCTCCCGGTTGAGATCAGCGAGCAAAAGGTGCCGCTGAGTCCTGCGGTGATCTGCGCCGCTGCCATGGGCCAAATCAAGCGTCTGGATATAGACATCAAAGCCAAGCTGGTGCTTTTTAAGCTGTTCGACCGCCTGGTGGTTGCCCGGCAGCCCGAACTGAACCAGCAGATGCTGGAGTGCCTGGAAGCCAATGGCATTCGTGTGTCCATGGCGCGTAGACCTGCGGGTGAGTCCGCGTCGGTCGCCGTGGCTCAGGCTGCGGAGCTGGAAGCCCCGGCGGCGGAAAATATTGCGGATATGGCCGCCCGGCTGGGCAACGATCCCGCGCTGCAAAACCGCGCCGAGCTGCTTAAACTCCTGTCCTTTGTCCAACGTCTGCCTGTGTCTGGGGAGAGCGCCAACGGTCTTGATTTCGAACGCGTGCTGGCGAGTGTGCAAAACCGCCGCGGTCAGAGCGTCGATATTGGTCGGGTGGAAAAAGAAACCATGGGTCTGGTGCAGATGTTGTTCCGCTTCATTCTGCGCGAACAGGGGTTGGCCGATCCTTTCCGTGAACTGATCGGCCGTATGCAGGTGCCAGTATTAAAAATGGCGCTGCTCGACGAGCAGTTCCTTGCGGAAAAACGTCACCCCGCCCGCCGCTTGCTCAACGAATTGGTGGCGGTCGCCTCCGAATGGCAGCAGGGTGAGAACTTGGTAGGGGACGAGCCGCTGGTCAAATTCATGCGTACCACGGTCGACCGTATCCTCAGTCAATTCGAAAGCAATCCTGATGTTTTCAAGGACGCCCTGGCTGATTTCACGTCTTTTGTCGATAAAGAGAAACGCCGCGCTGCAGTATTGGAGCGCCGCACCATTGATGCGGAAGATGGCAAGGCGCGGGCGGAGCAGGCGCGCAAAACCGTAGCGACGGAAATCCAGTTGCGCACCATGGCGCACAACCTGCCCGAGCTTGTTCTGGACCTGATCAACGGGCCTTGGAGCAACGTATTGTTTGTTACTGGCTTGAAATATGGTTTTGCCTCGGCGGAATGGCAGGAGCAATTGCGCGCGCTGACCGATCTCGTTTGGAGCGTACAACCCTGTTCCAGCAAGACGGATCGGCAAAAACTCATTCGCTTGATCCCCGAGCTGATGGGGCGTCTGCGCCGCGGTCTGGATTCCATTTCCTACAACCCGTTTGAAGTCGCTGAACTCTTCACCGGTCTGGAAGAGATTCACCTCGCCCGCATCCGCGGGGAGCTGTTGGCCAATGAGCGAGTCGAAGAGCCTGTAGTTTCTGCGCCGGAACCTGTCGCCGTAGTGCAACCTGCGGTGCCGGTGCCGCCACCGGCCGCACAGCCTGAGCTGCCTGTTGACGATCCACATATGGTCATGGTGTCTGGATTGGCGCAGGGTGCATGGTTCGATTTCGATCAGGGCGAAGAAGGTAAAGAGTCTCTGCGTTGTCGTTTAGCCGCCTATATCCGCCCCACCGGCAAATACATTTTCGTCAATCGCAATGGCCTCAAAGTCGCCGAGAAAACCCAGGTGGAGCTGGCGCAGGCGATGAAATCCGGTCATATGCGGCCTTTGGACCACAG
>JAEZGT010000075.1 GCA_023416875.1 Pseudomonadota bacterium | reverse complement strand
CATCTGCACATCCAAGTCGGCAATGCCCGGGCCGGCATCAACCGCCAACATTTCCACACCGGTCATGGATTCAAAATAAATGGTGCGTAACAAAATATGCCCGTCACCTGCGTGCTTGATGATATTGGTTGCCGCCTCGGTAATCACGATGGCCAGCTGTCCCATGCGCACTTCATCGAAACCTTGCGTTTTACCCAATGCGACTCCGGCTCGGCGTACGACTGCAATTTCACTCGGCTCGCCCACACGGTAGGCATCCTGAGTACCAAAACCGATCAAAGTCTTCTCCACTTAGTGATTTTTACAACAGTGCCTTCGCCTGGCGCTGTATCAATTTCAAATTGGTCCACCAATCGCTTGGCGCCGCTCAAACCCAGGCCCAAACCGCCACCCGTGGTATAGCCGTCTGTCAACGCCAACGCGACGTCGGCGATACCGGGCCCGTGATCGGCAAACGCCATAGTCAGTCCCACGAGGGAATCTTCGCTCAAGCGTTCGATATAAGCTTCACCACCGCCGCCATAACGCAGAGTGTTGCGGGCGAGTTCGCTGGCGGCGGTCACCACTTTGGTTTGATCCACCAAGCTGAACCCCAGGGCCAACAATTCTTCGCGCACTTGTTTACGCAGGCGCACCACGTCTTCGTCCGTTTTTAAAGGCAGGATTAACGCCGCTTCCGGCAGGAGAGGTTGAGTGATGTTCATAAATTCCGGGCCCGCAACAAGGCCGGAATTAGAGATGGCTGCTCGCACAAAACTAGATCCACGGATCGCCTCGATTCAGCAGCTTCATGCCCAGTTCAACATTGAGCGCCGTCTCCACGCCTTCAAGAGTCAGCCCCAGTTCCACCAGCGTAATCGCCACCGCCGGCTGCATTCCCACCACCACGGTTTTGGCATCAAGAATTTTTGCCATGGCGGCGGTGTTGCTGATCATACGGCCGATAAAGGAATCGACTATGTCGAGAGCTGAAATATCAATTAACACGCCTTTTGCCCGATCTTTGACGATACGGAAAGTAAGATCGTCCTGCAGCGTCATCGCGAGCTTATCGTGCATATCAACCTGAATAGTCACCAACAAAAATTGGCCCATTCGCAAAATCGGAATACGGTCCATGATTAACGCTCGTTGTGTTGAGTGCTGCTGATGGTCGTCCCCGCACGTTTTAGAGCGACGGAAAATGCATCCGCCAGTGTTGCCTTGGTGACTACATCATCCAAATTAACGCCGAGATGAACGATGGTCTGAGCGATTTGCGGACGAATACCGCTGATTATGCAATCCGCGCCCATCAAGCGCGCAGCGGCGATGGTTTTGAGCAGATGCTGTGCCACCAACGTATCGACGGTGGGCACGCCGGTAATATCAATAATCGCGATCATCGCGCCGGTGCTGACGATTTTTTCCAACAGGCTCTCCATAACCACCTGTGTGCGTGAGCTGTCGAGTGTGCCGATCAAAGGCAAGGCGAGAATGTTCTGCCACAACTGCACCACCGGGGTGGACAGCTCCAGCAACTCCTGTTGTTGTCGCAGAATCACTTGTTCACGGGTTTGTTGATGCACTTCAATGGTGTAAAGGCCGAGGCGATCAAACAGCGTGCTGGTGGCGGCGATGGCAGCGGCAATTTGTTCGGGATTACGGGTCGCGTCCTGACGCAACAGCTGGAACAGTGGCTCTTTCAATGAAAAAACAAATAACGCGGTTTCAATCGAAGAAGATCCTTGACGCGCCCGCGCCTGGGAGAGATCTGCCAGCAATTGCCGCAGCTCGCTCCACACCGGTGCATCGATATTGGCTTCAGAACTATTATTTAACGTCCAGGAAAGCTGTGTGAGGAACTGCTTGGCCTGCTGCTGCAACTCCGTTTCCACTCTCTTGTCACGTCGTTTTAGATTGGAAAACAGGCCGGAGAGCCATGATTCCAACAACACGTTGTGATGAGTGGAAATGATGTCGGCGAGTCGCCCGTTCAGCTCGGTAGTCATGTTCTTCCTCAGAAATGAAAACAGTCAATTCGGTGAATGAAAAGGGTCGGCGCCACCGCGGGTGGTGGAAAGTGCAGCGATGAGTTTTTGATGAGGCCGATGCAGCTTATGCCTTGTGGCTTATGTTAGGCCCTTGGCTCGTGTGCACCGACTCAGCGTATGTCGTGCTGGCGTCGCTCCCCGAATTTGGATTTTCGCGCATCGATAAACGTCTACTCTGTTATCTGGGCCACTTAAGGTAGGTTTTGTTTCGTTCCGGAAGGTTGTCTCACCGCACGCCGTTTAGACTTTGAGCGGCCAGGTCCAAAGCCTGATACATATCCAGCCGCGCGGAGCGTCCCACGTCCGGATGGTCGAGCTGCTGATTACGCTCGGAAGGCAGAATCGGCGCAGTCAGATCATCCGCGTCCGGCGCTTCCAGATCGGGATCTGGACCTATGGCCATGGCGCTGCGGCGCAACAGCATGCGCAGTTGCTCCGGTGCCAGCGCAGGATTGATCGACAGCATGGCGGCGATAGTGCCGGCCACCAAGGGCGTGGCGTATGAGGTCCCGCAATGCATCTCTGCTTGGTCTTCGGCTTTCGCCACTGAACCGTAAGAACAGGCGGCGGCACTGATATCGACGCGAGCGTCCAGGTTTGAGGAGTCGCGTTTTCTGGCAAAGGTGGGATCGGCAACATTCTTTGTCTTATGACTAAGCTTTGTCTTATGACTAAGCTCATGCGCCCCGACCACCAGCAACTGCTCTGTCACCAGAGACGATGGCAGACGGTATTCGTCCTGCCCGGAAAGAGCTGAGGCATTCCCTGCGGAATTCACCACAATCACATCCGGGTGCCGGAGGCGCAACCAGAGGAAAAATTCCTCCAGCAATTCCTCGTAACCGCTCATGGCGATACCTGAACGCACCGAGGAATCCAAGGTTTTATTTTCGATATTCTTCGTCCCCTGACGGTGAAAGCCCCAGCTCCAGTTCAACACTTTGATGCCGTCTTCAACCATATTGACTGAGGCGGCAATATTCGCGGTAACACCCGCGTCCGAATTGCGATCGACGATGATTTCAAAACGGGAATTCGCCGATTCCAAACCACGCAAAAATCCGTCGTTGCCACCGTTACTCCAAGCTGCAGCCAGGGTGCCCGCCACCGTGGTGCCGTGGCCGTCGGGTTTTTCCGCGTCGCGGGCATAGACGCAAGTGCGCGCCGCGCCTCCGTGACAACCGCCCAAATAATCGCGGAAATCCGGCGTATCAAAATCCACATCGCGCTCGATAAGGCCGATGCGTACGGGTTGACGCTGTTTGACCGGCAAGCGCTGACGATAAAAACTCACTGCATCAAAAAAGCGGTTGGCGACACGCTCCTGGTTTTGATCCGGCGCCAGCGCTCCAGGCCCATCACCTTCGGCGGATTTTTCCGGGCTGGTTTCTTCAATCACCACGGCATCCACCTGCACCTCACTGCCCAGCCGCAAAATCAAAGCGTCGCGCTCAATTAAGTTGGTCGCAGGAAGGCGCAACTGGTACAGGTTGAGAGGTGGAATCGCGCCCACTATCGTGGCGTTATATTTTTTTGCGAGCGCTCGACTTTCCTGCAATCCGTCGTAGCGTTCTTCAATAATCAGGCTCACCAGATTGAGATAGGTGTTGATGCCATCGGCATTCTTCACCACCTCGGCTTCACCGGCCGCCACCACATGGCTGTCGCCGCGGCTGATCCACACCGCATTGCTCTTCTTCTCGCCCTGCTCCAGCCATAAGGGACCACTGGTCATCTGCGCGCGCGGAAAATGCACCCGCCACACATGTTCATTGCGCTGAATTTGCGCGGATCGAACAATTTTATTGTTGAAGCGAATATTTGTGGTTTTAATGGCGCCGGCAACGGTTAAACAAATCTCCACCCGATTGGTATCAAACAAATCCCCACATCTTTCCCAGTGACGGATGCGCGGCTCGCCGGAAGCCTGAGTGGCCCACGCCCAGCAGCAAAAGCTCAGCAAAACAACATTGATGTATCGACCCATGGGATGCGCTCTTTATCTGCTTTTTACCCCTGCAGCCTAACCAGCGAAGCAACTGCCATCCGTGCCGTGGCAAACAGTAGGCACGCGTGATAGTCACGCCCACGACATCGGCCACAACCCCAAATTATGGATATGGTGCCAATCTACAAACCCGGCTGGACGATAGGAATTAATCTGCGCTATCCGTTTAGATATTCAAACGACCTTGCGCGATATTTGCGCAAGGTCGTTGAAAGAAGGGAATTAACAAAAAAAAAGGGCCTCCATGCCGCCACGGGTCCACATGGGTGGTGGAGGAACAAAATAACTCTCGCGCCTTTATCAGAAGTGGTAGCGCAACGCCAAAGCGGCATTTCGGGGAGCGCCGAAACGGACCTGACCGTTGCCGGCGATATAGTTGTAATATTTTTCATCATCGATATTAGCGATATTCAGTTGCACATCCAATTGACTGGTCACATCGTACCGGGCCATGAAATTGACCACGGTGTAGCTATTTTGCGAAGAACCACCTAAGGAAATCTCATCCTGCCATCTCAGGCCACCGCCCACTGTCAGTTCGGGTAAAAGATCGACAAAGTTGTAGGTGGTAAACAACGTGAATTGCTTGCGCGGATGGTCGGGGTTGACGGGCGTATCGGCGGCGTCTTCCGCTTTGAATTGGGAATAACCGCTGCTGTTATGCCAGCCGTCTACCGGACTGCCAATAACTTCAATTTCAAAACCATCGCTGACCACACCTTCGGTTTCAAACTGGGCAACGGCCAGGAGTTCTTTCCCCGGCACCCAAACCGAATCTCCATTTTCCGGCGGAAGATCTCGCCCGAGATTTTCCTGCTCAATACGAAATACCGCAAATGACGTTTGCAGTTGATCGCCGAAAAATTGACTTTTGAAACCCGCTTCAACAGTTGCGCCGTCCAAAGGATCCAGATAATCGCCATAACGATCTTGAGCGTTTTGCGGTTTAAAGATTTCCGCGTAACTGACATAGAAACGGTGGTTATTCGTCACGTCATACAGGGCGCCGGCGTAGGGAACAAAAACCCCGCTTTCACCAAAATCCGTTTCAATATCGTAACTGATTCCGGTGC
>JAEZGT010000067.1 GCA_023416875.1 Pseudomonadota bacterium | reverse complement strand
CTACCACGGCGATATGGGTTGGCTAGCAGAAAATATCGACAAACGCCTGCATCCTGAGCAGTTGGTGGACGGCGCCGTGCGGGTGATCTCCGTGCGTATGAATTATTTGCCCGGCGACACCCGCCAGATCCAGGTGCTCAAAGATCCCAGCAAAGCCTATGTCTCCCGCTACGCCCTCGGGCGGGACTATCACAAGCTCATCCGCAAACGTCTAGCGGTGTTGGCAGACAAGATCCGGGATGCCGCCGAGGCGCTGATGCCGGTAAACCAGCGCCCCTTTGTCGACAGCGCCCCGGTATTGGAACGCCCGTTGGCAGTAAAAGCCGGACTCGGCTGGACTGGCAAACACACGCTGGTGATCAATCGCGAGGCGGGCAGCTGGTTTTTCCTCGGGGAAATCCTCACCAATATTCCACTCCCCACCAATACCGATATCGCAGAAGACCTCTGCGGCAGCTGTAGTGCCTGTCTGAAGGTGTGTCCGACCGATGCGTTTCCCCGCCCTTACGAGCTGGACGCGCGCCGCTGTATTTCCTATCTCACCATCGAAAACAAAGGCCCTATCCCGGAAGAATTCCGCGCACCTATGGGCAACCGGGTATTCGGCTGCGATGACTGTCAGGCGATTTGCCCGTGGAATAAATTCGCTCACGTTTCCAACGAGGCGGATTTCCAACCGCGCCACGGCCTCGCCAATAGCGATTTGCTGACACTGTTTCTCTGGGATGAAGCGACATTTTTACGCAATACCGAAGGTTCGGCGATCCGTCGCATCGGCTACGAGCGCTGGCTGCGCAATCTCGCCATCGGCCTCGGCAATGCCCCCGGTGATGCGGCCATCATAGAAGCCCTGGAAAAGCGCCGGGAAACGGCAACGCCGCTGGTGCAGGAGCATATCGACTGGGCGTTGCAACAACAGCGCAACCCCGAGCTGCGCCGCCGGCGCAAGCTCAAGCGGGGAGAATAATGGTGGCGCTCAGGTGCGCAGCATGGTGCTGCGGTAGTACTTCAATTCGGCGATGGAATCGCGGATATCGTCGAGGGCCAGGTGGCTGCTCTTTTTGGTGAAACCGGCAAAGACATCGGGGTACCAACGCCGCGCCAGCTCCTTTAGGGTGGACACGTCCAAATTGCGATACATGAAATAGGCTTCCAACCGCGGCATATGACGGGCAAGAAACCGTCGGTCCTGGCAAATGGAGTTGCCGCACATAGGCGATTTGCCAGCGGGTACCCAGTCGGCGAGAAAATCGAGGGTCGCCTGCTCGGCAGCGCGGGTAGTGACGGAGCTGGAACGCACTCGCTCGGTGAGGCCGGATCCGCCGTGCTGGCGGGTATTCCACTCATCCATGCCGCCGAGTACCGCGTCGCACTGGTGAATAGCCAATACCGGCCCCTCCGCAAGAATATTCAGATCAGCGTCGGTGACGATGGTGGCGATTTCGATAATGACGTCCCGCTCTGGGCTGAGGCCGGTCATTTCCAGATCGATCCAGATCAGATTATTCATATCCACAGCCATACCGTTTCCTCACTCTGTTTGTCGCGGAGACGAAAAATTACTCTACAATACCGACCGCTTTGCGGCCGCCCGGCAAGTGTGGCCGAGATACCGGGTTGATACAATGCTGGGCTGATACAACCCCGCCACCAATCACTTTGCCAAGGCAGATCCCTTTTGAGTAAACGCAGGCTGTCCAAACAGCAGATGGAACGGGTGCAGAAGCGTCGCGCCGCTGACGCGCAAGCGTCAGTCAACCTTCCCGCAGACGACCAAATCGGCCCAGAACAGCACGGCTTGGTACTCAGCCACTACGGCAAACAGGCGGATGTGGAAAACGACGGCGACGCGAGCATCGTGCGCTGCCACCTGCGGGCGAATCTGGGCAATATTGTGGCTGGCGACCGCGTAATCTGGCGTGCGGGCGGAGACGGCGGCGTAGTGACAGCGCTGTTTCCGCGACAGTCCGAACTGCACCGCCCCGACAGCTTCGGCAAACTCAAACTGGTCGCAGCCAATATCACCCGCATGGTCATAGTGGTGGCACCTGAACCGCAGGCGCACGCCAATCTGATCGACCGCTATCTGGTGGTGGCCGAAACCCTCGATTTCGAACCGCTGCTGTTGCTGAATAAACGCGATCTTCTTAGCGCCAATGACTCGCTTCCCGGCCTGCTGACCAGCTACGCACGCCTCGGCTATCCGGTCCTTGAAATCTCCGCCCGCGCCGACCAAGGCATGGCGGAGTTGCGCCAGCGCCTGCACAGCGGCACCAGCATTTTTGTCGGCCAGTCCGGAGTGGGTAAATCGTCGATTATCCAGGCACTCCTGCCGGATCACGCCATCAAAGTCGGAGACATGTCGGAGCAGGAGCAAAAGGGCCGCCACACCACCACTCACGCACGCCTCTACCATTTCCCATTCGGCGGCGACTGCATCGACTCTCCCGGTATCCGAGAATTCGGCCTGTGGCATATGTCGGCAGATCAGGTTTCCGCTGGCTTTCGCGAATTCCGCGAGCATATGGAGAACTGCCGTTTTCGCGACTGCAGCCATAGACACGAACCCGGCTGCGCCCTGCGCGCTGCGGTAGAGAGCGGCGCGGTGAGTCAGGAGCGCTTTCACAGTTACCAACACATTATCGCCAGCCTGGACGCCGTTGACGTCCGCTCTGACTGAGGCGGCGTCCCACAACAATAAGCCCGGTCCTTAGCTATGAATCGAATGCTTTTTATCGCTCTTCAACGCCTTGCCCCGCAGCACCTGATTTCCCGGAGCGCTGGACTGTTGGCCAGCACCAGCAACACCACCATTAAGAACCTGTTTATCCGCTGGTTCGTGGATCAGTACAAAGTGGATATGTCCGAAGCGCTGGTGGAGGATGCTACGGCTTACCGCAACTTCAACGCGTTTTTCACACGCGCGCTGAAGCCCGGTGCCCGCCCGATAGATCCGAATGTGAACTCGGTGATCAGCCCTGCCGATGGTGCCGTCAGCCAGCTGGGCCGGATTGAATCCGGCAGAGTCTTTCAGGCAAAAGGACAGACGTTTTCTGTGCTGGAATTACTGGGTGGTGATGCTGACGCCGCCGCAGCGTTCGCCGATGGGGAATTTATTACGGTCTACTTGTCACCACGGGATTATCACCGCGTACATATGCCATTTGCCGGTACCCTCACCAAAATGACCTATGTTCCGGGCGATCTCTTCTCAGTTAATACGGTCACCGCCGAAGAAGTTCCCCGCCTGTTCTCACGCAACGAACGGGTGGTGTGCCACTTCAACACCAGCGTAGGTCCTATGGTGGTGGTGTTGGTGGGCGCCATGATCGTCGCGAGTATCGAAACCACTTGGGCCGGATTGGTGGCGCCGTTGCGCCGCAAAATCATAAGCACCCGGTACACCGACGTCCAACCGGTGCATCTCGCCAAGGGCGACGAACTGGGGCGCTTCCTGTTGGGCTCTACGGCAATAGTGCTGTTTCCCAGAGGAACCGTGGGTTGGAATTCTGATCTGGCCGCTCTAGAGCCCGTCAAAATGGGAGAGGCGATTGGGCAGCTGATTTAAGGTGCGGCGGCTGAGATCAGCCACCGAATAATGAGGCAATCCGGGAGCGGTTTTTAAGGAAGGAGAGGATCTTGTTGCCCGAGCGGCTCATCAGATATTGATCGCGCACGGCGGCGACATTGACTTCATAAGTACCGGGCTCCAAATCCTGCACGATTTCGTAGCGCTCCACTTCACTCGGATGCGCTTTGCCGGAATCGATTTTCGCCTGTTTTTCCAGGTCATCTTCCGCCATATCCAGAAATACCGGCTCATTCAACAGGCGCTTGTAAGCGTCCATCACAATCATGACGCGGGGCTTGAGGCGGCGTTTGAAGTTCTGCTCCACTACCACTGCCACTTCGCCGCTGTTGAGCTCCACCAGCGTGCCGGTCGGGTACAGGCCGATAGCGCGAATAAATTCCACCACCAGATCGGATTGAAACTCCACATCCCGCAACTCATACAGACGCGCAACCGCTTTTGAGGGGGACAGCGGATGTTTTTCGCCGCGCGGATTGGTGACTTCGTCGTAGAAGGTCACTATGCCGGCAATTTTGCCCAACAGCGGGATGCGGTCGCCGCGCAAGCCTTCCGGGAAACCCCGACCGTTGATGCGCTCGCAATGGGTTTTGACCACAGAAGTGACTCTCGGCTTGATATCCGGCATTTTGCGCAGGATATCCACGCCGTAGTCGACGAATTTCTCGTAGGCCTCCCGCTCTGTCGGTGTGCGATCCGCCTTTTCGATGAGATGGCGCGGCAGGCGTGTTTTGCCGATATCCTTCAGCAAAATGCCCATGGCCAACACATCCAAATCCATTTTGCTCAGGCCGATATGGCGGCCGAAGAGAATGCCCCATACCGCCGACCGCACGGCATGGCTATAGGTGTATTCGTCCTTTTCCCGCACCCGACTGAGCCAGGTGAAGGCGTCGGGGCTGCGCAAGACGCTGTCCACCATCTCGCTCGCCACCCGTTTGGTGTCGTTCAGAGGGACGGAATTATGGTCTTTTTCAATCTGCTCCAGGACTTTGCCGAGAGCGCCAAACACCTCGCGGTGCAGGCCTTTGGCCTTCTCGATTTCCTTCTCGATCGGTACGGTGGGCACCGCATAGACGTTTTCACGCACTTTGATCGGCGCAACATCCGCGACATTGGAAGCCGAAGAAACCCTGTGTTCTTTACGAATCGGCGTAGCGGGTCCGTTGCTTAAGGTTTTGAGATTGTTTTTGAGGGGGCCGCTGCCCTTGATGACATCAATGTAGACATGGCGGCAATGCGTCTTGAGTTCGCGAATTTCGTCGAGATCACGTACGTAGAAGCCCTGTAAAGGGAATGGGGTCTGAGTCCACGGTCGGTCCAACCCAGAAATGAACATGCCAATGGTAACTTCATTGACATCCAACTTGATTTGCTTGATACCCAAAGCCTGTACCTCTCCCACAAATGCGACTGCTATCCATCCAATAGGGGCGATTGGCTGGCCGAGCTGATTATAAACTAGGCATTTGAAGGTCGATGAGGCTGCTTGGCGCGAAATTTAAGCAATGCAAAACAGCGCAACCACTCAGTGTGAACTGAGTGGCCTAAGCCACCCGGTCTAAGACCAACGGAGTCTCAATGATATTGCGCTGACAGCTCGTGCACGGCGTTGATAAAGACACCTGCATGCTCAGGGTCAACCTCCGGTGTTATCCCGTGTCCCAAGTTGAATACGTGGCCACTGCCGGTTCCGAAGGATTGCAGGATACGGCCAACCTCGGCGCGGATTCGCGCGGGATTGGCGTAGAGAATAGCGGGATCCATATTACCTTGCAATGCAACATGACCGCCCACCCGCGCCCGGGCGGCACCTATATCCGTGGTCCAATCCAGACCCAAAGCATTGGCGCCGGTTGCGGCCATGGCTTCCAACCATTGACCACCACCTTTGGTGAACAAAATCACCGGCACCGACCGCCCTTCGTGCTCCTTGATCAAACCTTGCACGATTTTCTGCATGGGCTTGAGGGAATACTCCAGGTAGGCGTCGTGGGCGAGGGTACCACCCCAGGTATCGAAGATCTGCACCGCTTGTGCGCCAGCCAATATCTGCTGATTGAGGTAATCCGTGACCGACGCGCTGAGTTTATCCAACAGCAGCTGCATCAGCTCAGGTTTATCGTAGGCCAGGGCTTTGGCTTTGCGGAAATCCTTACTGGAGCCGCCCTCGATCATGTAGGTCGCCAGGGTCCAGGGACTGCCCGAAAAACCAATCAGCGGCACACGGCCGTTGAGTTCGCGGCGAATCGTGCGCACCGCGTCGAGGACATAAGGCAGATCCTTGCGTGTGTCCACCACCGGTAGGGCTTCTATATCCGCCGCTGATACCAGCGCTTTTTTGAAACGCGGACCTTCGCCGTTTTCGAAATACAGGCCAAGCCCCATAGCATCGGGAATGGTCAGAATGTCAGAGAACAGGATGGCCGCATCAAGCGAATAGCGTTCGAGGGGCTGCAGGGTGACTTCGCAGGCCAATTCGGGGTTGGTGCAAAGATCCATAAAACTGCCGGCTTTGGCTCGGGAAGCGCGGTACTCCGGCAGATAACGACCGGCTTGGCGCATCATCCACACCGGCGTCACGTCCACCGGTTGACGCATAAGAGCGCGGAGAAAGCGGTCGTTTTTTAGCTCTGCCATAAGAATTCCAGCCGTTTAGGTTATGAGGATGGTGGCAAAACCGCAGCCGCGGTCACACATCCAGGTAATCGAGTATGCCTTCGGCGGCGTTGCGGCCTTCCCAGATCGCAGTCACTACCAAGTCGGAACCGCGCACCATATCACCACCAGCGAAGACTTTCGGGTTGGAAGTCTGATATTTGAAAGCCTGCTGCTCAGGTGCCACAACACCACCCCAGTCATTGACGTTGATCCCGAAATCGGCAAACCAAGGAGCGGGGTTGGGGCGGAAGCCGAAGGCGATCAGTACCACGTCCGCCGGCAGCACTTCTTCGCTTCCTGGAACGATTTCGGGACGGCGGCGGCCTTTGGCGTCGGGCTCACCCAGACGGGTCGTTACCACTTTTACGCCTTCGGCCTTGTTATCGCCGACGATAGCGACCGGCTGTCGGTTGAAAAGAAATTGCACGCCTTCTTCGCGCGCATTCGCCACTTCCCGGCGGGAACCGGGCATATTTTCCTCGTCGCGACGGTAGGCGCAGGTCACACTGGCAGCGCCTTGACGAATGGATGTACGG
>JAEZGT010000103.1 GCA_023416875.1 Pseudomonadota bacterium | reverse complement strand
GATGTCACCACCGCCGTTGGTGCCGGATGCGTTGATATGGGATTGGTCGAGTACCCCAACACGGTCGCCGAGGATTTTGATTTGGCCGCCGCTGCCAGCGCCATCGTTGGTAGCGCGGATTTGGCTTTGTTCGGTGATAAGCGTGGTGTCGCGGGAGTGGATTTCGATATTGCCGGCAGTGTTAGTGGTTTTGCTGTTTGTCAGAATTGCGCCGCTGTTATTGATATTTTCGCCAAGTACGACGATTCGCCCTGCGTCACTGGTATTGGAAGAGGTATTCAAAGTGCCAGTATTAATAACGTCGGCGCCGGCACCCAGGGTAAAGCTGCCGTCTTCATGCATTACCACGCTGGTTTTGGTATTCAACCCGTCGCTGTTAACCGCTTGGCTAAAAATATCCTGGCTTACACTGCCGGTCAGCAGTATGCGTCCGCCTTCAGCCCTAATATCGCCGCTGTTGCTGACCGCCGCTTCCACGCCTAATTCAGATTGCAGAATTTCCTGGGAGACACGTACTCCCAACAGGCCTTCGTTATCGAAGGTGAGAACTGCTTCTTTGCCGGCGGCGAGATTGACTGAACCGAGTTTCGCGGAAATTAATCCCTGGTTATCCACTTGGCGGCCGATCAACGCAACGTTGCCACCAGTGGCGGCGTTGATAATGCCGCGGTTAATGACGGTGCCGTCTGTGCCGTCAACAGCGCTCAGCACAAAGTCTCCATTCATAAAATCGCTTGCGTTGATGCTCAAACCTGAAGCGATCAAGCCGCCCACATTGACGGTCGCGTTTTCGCCGAACAGGACGCCATTCGGGTTCATAAGGATCACATGGCCATTGGCATCGAGCCTGCCGAAGATTTGCGACGCTTCATTACCGAGAATGCGATTGAGCGCAACGGAGCTTGAATCCGGCTGAATAAACTGGACGCGCTCTTCAGCGGCGATATTGAAACTTTCCCAATCGACGGCCAGCCGGTCGCTGTTTTGAATGATGGTGGTATTCAGACCGGCGTGATCAATGGAGCCATCCCCGCCGACAATCGTACCGCCAATGGGTGCGGCCTTAACGCCGGCGCTCAGCATCATCTGCGCGGCTATGGCCAGGCAGAGTTTGCGGCGGGGAGTGGAACAGATTGAAGAAATTTGAGGAAGCTGTTTCATGTCTCATTCCTGACTAAACGTCACTGTCAAAAAGGGAATTCCTTGCTGGTCTTCCCTGATTCTGTGGCGGGCCCTCCTATTGGAGAAGGTGCCTACCTTGGAGATGGAGCCAATACGATTGGCTGCGGATCGTACATTAATCGATCAGCCGGCTCATTCGCCGGAAGGTCGATAAGTGATCACATTGGCAATTTTTACGTCGCTACGGGATTGGCAGCGACAGACCCACGGCCACTGATATATGGAAGGCCATAAGGGAGTAGGTAGCTTGGTACCGAAGGATTTACTACTGACACACATGGATATCCACTCCTGATTACACCTCCTTGTCGGATCCGTTGTGAGCACGGACCCCCTGTGTCTGAGAATCGACTGCTGATCGCATTTGCCTAGCCGGCTTTACCGCAGACAAACGCGCGCCAGCTTAGCACAGCTAACCGCTAGATGGACGGACGGCGCCGCTTAGTAGGGTAAAAATTCGATCGGGTAATTGACTGTGGCGGTTTCCACATCCCGCGCGCCGAACTGGAAAGTTTTGATCCGTGCCAACAGGCTGTCCAACAGCGCCTGATCTTGCAACTCGCTGCTCACGACCTTGACCCCGCTCACAGTACCATCGGGACGGATAGTGACAGCCAGGATCAGTTTGCCCTTGAGTGCCGGATTGCTTCTCCGCGCGCGGTTGTACAGGCTCTGCAGCTGACTCTTGTGGCGGTCAAAGACCAGCGTTATCTCTTCTTCTGAACGCGCACGCGCGCCGCCAGATTTGGCTTCCGCTGCGGCATCCCCGGCGAAAGCAGTCTCGCTCGCTGCCAGGGCTTCGCGGGCAGCGGCGACTTCGGCTACTCCGAGTTGGGAGTCTCCAGCGCTGGCAGAGTAACGACTAGCGTCCACGCCACCGCTGCCTCTGTTTGCACTTGCAGTGAGCGCCCTGGTGTCGGGACCGACCGGTTGCTCTTCAGCACTTGTTTGGCGGATATCGGCTCTAACCTGGGCGGCCACTTCCGGTGCTTCGACCAGATCATTCAACTCGCGCATATGGGCGAGCAGGCCGCTTTGCGAGGCTTTTTCCCGAGCTCTTTGTTGCTCTGCTGTCAGCGGCTCGGTCGGTCGTGGGCGCTCGCGCTCAACCCGCGGTCGCGGAGATTCTGGTACCACCTCGGGTTGAGGTCTGAGCTCTGCAGTTTTCGGTTCCGGCGGTTTAGCCTTGGGTGGAGGAGGTGGCGGTACAGGCTTGGGCTTTAGATCGATGAACTTTGCAACGCGTTCCGGCACCGCTGTGCGCTCATTGCGCGGCTTTTCCGGCACTTTGATCGATGAAATCACCGCGCCGAACACCAAGGCGATTATCACCGCGACAATGGCGAACAGCGTAAACAGCCGATCTTCTTTGTGGCTCGGCTGCCAGCTCAGCGCTAGGTGTCTGTAATTCGCCAATGCCATGGTTACAACTGATTCCTCTTAATTCCTGTTACGCGCCGGGTTTGTGCGTTCATGATTTGGGTTTAGCCGTTTGATGGGCAGCGAAGGCGATTTTGGTGTAATTCGCCTGCTGGCAGGTCGCGAGAATTTTGTGTAGGAGCGCGTAGGAAATATTCTCGTCTCCCATGATGGTGATCGCCTCTTCAGCGTTCGCATCCGTGCGGCGCAACTGGCGGTTCCCGCGTTGAAAATCCAACGCTTCCTTGAGCGATGCAATCACTTCGCTATCCGACGCCAGCAGATCCTGGACCCGTGCCACTTCACGACCCTGCAGCAGTACGCTTTGCGGTGTAATCGCCAGCACAATATTGTCTTCAGGTGCTTTTTGCGCGGTGGATTTCGGTAAGGCGAGGTCTTTCTGAGTCGGCAGCTCGGGACTGCTCGAGGTATTTACCAGGAGGAAAAACACCAAAATGGTGAAAATATCCATCAGGGACACAAGGTTCAAGGGTGAGCCTTTGTTAAAACGATGATGGCGCTCCATCCGGCGTACGCGGCGCGATGCATTTTTCACTGTTGCTCCCCCTGCGGCAGGGTCTCGATGGTGACGTCCACGTCATTTATTTCTGCCAGTGCTGGGGCTTCGCCAATCGAGATTGCGGGAAATAATTCGACTTCCTCCAAAGTGGCCACATTGACGATCTCCGCGCTGCGCACGTTATCCATAACTTCGATCAGGCGTTTATAGGGCACACGGGAATCGAGCAGTAAAACAATCGACGTTTCCTCTGGGTAGCGCCGTTTGATTTCCACCAATACATCCCGCACTGGCGGCCATTCAATTTTGTCTTCTTCGATGGCGAAGCGGCGAATGCGCCCGAGATTGGCGTCGCGAATTTCCAGCGCGTCGGGATAAATCAGCATTTGCAATTCGAGATCGACTTTCGCTTCCGCGTCGCTGGCGGAATTGAGCGCCGGCAGATTCAATTCCAAAACCGTCATGCGCGAAAACACTGCCGTAATCAACAGAAACGGAACCAGAATAACCATGAGATTGAGGAACGCGGTGATATTTAATTCCACCGTCTCCTGCAGGGCTTTGCTACGCCGCAATTTCATGGCTGAAAATCAGTCTTTGACGATGAGGTTCAAACATTTCACTGTCGCCATTTCAATATTGTCGACCAGGCGTGTCGTTTTGGTGGCGAGGAAGGAGTGAATCAAAATCATGGGAATGGCCGCCGTCAAACCAAAAGCGGTGGTGTTCATCGCAACGGAAATACTCGCTGACAGCAAATCCGCTTTTTCCGCAGGATCAGCGGAGGCAACCGCAGTGAAGGCTTGAATCAGACCGATGATGGTGCCGAGCAGACCGAGCAGGGTGGCGATATTGGCGAGGGTGGCGAGGTAATGAGTGCGCTGTTCCAACTCCGGCATAACTTCCATAATGCCTTCTTCCATAGCCGCCTCTACAGCCTCGCGGCTGGCATTCACGCGCAATTTGGCGAGGCCGTATTGCAGCACCCGCGCCAGCGGCGTGGACTGTTTTTGCAGCACATTTTCCGCCCGTGCCAGGTCATTCGCTTTCAGCATGGGTGTTAATTGTTGCCACACCCGATTGGTTTTTCTCTCAGTCGCACTGATTACGAGCAGGCGCTCCACTGCAATTGCCAAGCCCAATACGAACACTGCCAGAATGGGGTACATAAAAGCCCCTCCGGATTGGAAAAACTCTACTAAATCCATAACTCTACCTTTGCTTCAATACGCTGTTGAACTGATCGGCCGCCGCGCTGGAATCAGGGTTTAGGCACTAATGTGATATCAGGAGAAGAATCGCTGTCGGCAGGTTGATTGACAGACTCGGATGTGGTCCATCCATTGGATTGATCATCTCCATTAAACTCACGGTCGATCTGCTCGAGCAGATCGCGGCGTTGCGCCAGGTATTCTACACGGCTGATTCGGTGTTCCAAATAGCCTGTCACGATCTGCCGCAAAAGATTGGAATAATTCGTCTCTGACATAGTAAGAAAATCCTGGGGGCAGGCGCTGCCGCCGTTTTAACGCTTTAATTACGCACCAATTCGCGCAACACACGGAAGCCGGTTTCCGGGTCCGGGTTGCCATTGCTGGCACGTTGGGTCGCCAGAGTGCAATCCTCCATCTCCGTGGCGTAGGAACCGCCCACAGCCAGAAGCTGAGCGCCCGGATTCAGAACCCACTCCTGGGCGTTGCCGACATAATTCACCAACCCCCAATTGTTCTGCTGGCCGATATCCGCATTCAGCAGAGTGCCACCTTTTTGAATGCCGCGAGCATTGAGCTGGCAATTGCGATTCGCATCCAATCCCCGCGACGTCGCCTCTGCGGCGACACGCCATTCCGTCAGAGTGGGCAGGCGATAGGTTTTGCCGGATTCTACGCTCAGCCAGCGCAAATATTCCTGCACTTTTTGCGCGGTGATTCCGGTCACTGGCAAGGCCGCGTTGGCCGTCACTGGATCACATGCCTTGGTGGCACGGCAGAAGTCATTAAATTCACCGACAGTCACTTCATAGCGGCCAATCGCGAACGCAGGCAAGCCATTTTTGGCTGGAATCACCACGGTTTCCGGACTTTTGATGCCACCGCGCAGAGCGTCCTGGCAAATGCTGCGGCGACCGCGGGCGCCGAACCCGGCGAGAGATTCATTGCAGCTGTCGCGCGGCTCTAATTTCAAACCGCGCAACACCGCATTGTTCGGGAACAATTCGAGAGCAGCGGTGCGGGTAGTGAGGGCGCGGTCGGGGAAACTGCGGCCGACTTTTTCGATACACGCGGCCAGATCACCCACGATTTTGCCTTCAGCCTGCTGATATTGCCCGGCGTCCAGGGAGCGCAGTTTGCGGATCGCCACCGCAAAATCGCTCATGTCGATCTGCTGGGCGCAGCGCAACTGTGCTGTCACTGTCGCCAGCGCCACGGAATATTCCTCGCGGCGGCGCTCCTCTTCCTGACGTTTTTGCTGCGCCTCTGTTTGCCTCTGCCGCTCTTCCTGCTGCATCAGTCTGGTCTGATGCTCCTGTGCTAATTGCTGCTCGCGGAGCTGTTCGCTCTCCGCAAGCGATAACTGGATGCTTTCAGAAAGCGCCGCAAGTCTCTGGCCATCAACCGCATAGCGCTCGGCGCGCTCGACCAGTGCCAGCGCATCCTCGAACAATTGCTGCTGCGCCAATTCCTGAATGCGTTCAAGATAAAGTTCGTAAGCGCGACTGCGAAAATCGACGAAGGCGGGATGCGCGGTGCCCACCAGTTGCTCCAGGTTGCGCATCTCTTCCCACAGCAGCCCTTCCCAACGCTCATCGAAGGTTTTGGCCTGCAGAATATCCGCGATGTTTTTTTGCAGGAGTTCAAGACGGATCTGGCCTTCGATTTCGCTGCGGAAATCATCGGCAGTCAGTTGCGGCTGCACAGGTGCCTGCTCGCGATTAAGGTACACCAGGATCCCGCCACCGACGGCGAGTAATACCATCAACACGCTGCCCCACACCGCCAGGGGATTAACCACTTTTTTGTTGAGTTCGAACCAGAACTCACTAACTGTCGCTATGCGGTTTTCGCGTTCAAATGCCAGCGCGCGCTCGATCACCCGCCATTGCTGTTTGCTGATGTTGTCGATGCGGGTCGGCTTGATGCCCAGGCGGCGCGCGTCGCGGGCGTTTTTACGCTCGAACGGATGCGCGCCAGTGAGCAGCTCGTAAGTGTTACAACCCAATGCGTAGATATCGTCACGCACATCCGGCGGTTCGCCCTCAAGCATTTCCAGGCTGGCGTATGCCGGAGTCAGTGCGCCGAAGTTGCCGGCGTCGAAGACCGTCTTGTCCTCGGCATCGCCACCCATCTGTTCCGCTTTGGCGACAGCGCGGGCGATACCAAAATCAAAAACTTTGGCCAGATTCTGATGGGTGACAAAAATATTGCCTGGCTTGAGGTCGGCGTGAATGATCTTCTGGCCATGGGCGTAAGCGAGCGCCGCGCAAATACCCTCAAGAATCTGCCAGGCGTCCGTCACCGGCAGACCAGTGCTGCGGTATTTTTTGATGAGCTTGTCCAGGGGCGTACCTTCGAGGTACTCCATGGTCATAAAAACGGTGTCACCGTCCTTATCGAAATCATGGACGTTTACGATATTCGGATGCGCGATGCGCTGAGTCTTGCGCGACTCCCGCTGCAGGGCGATGAAGGCCTCTGGGTGGGACTTGAATTCCTCACCAAGCACTTTGATCGCGACATAAGGATCGCGGTCCTTGGCCTCCACCTTAAGCATGTCTTTCGCTTTGTACGCCACTCCCATGCCACCGGCGCCCAGAACGCGCTCTAGGATAA